>JAQBTI010000031.1 GCA_027624995.1 Chloroflexota bacterium | reverse complement strand
CCGTGTATGGACGAGAGGTTGATACCCCTCCCCCAGCCTCGCTGCTTCATCCCAGGCACCACCACCTTGGTGAGCTGGAACGGCGCCACCAGCATGATCTGGACCAGCCTGGCCCATTCCTCATCCGGGAAGTCCTCGACCGGCGAGATGTGCTGCAGTCCGGCGTTGTTGACCAGGATATCCACGTGGCCCTCGACCTCAACGGCTCGGCGGCCAAGCTCTTTGGTCTCCTCCATGCTCGAAAGGTCGGCTTTGAAAAACTCTCCCCCGACCTCGTCGGCGGCCGCTTGCCCGTAGTCCTGTAGGTCGTTGATGATTACCCGCGCGCCACGGTCAGCGAGGCTGCGTGAGATAGCGAGCCCTATCCCGCTTCCGCCCCCGGTGACCAGCGCGACCTTTCCGTCCAGGTTCTTATTCGAGTCCATAGGCCTTCCTCACCTATGCTCAGGCCGCATCGGCCGGACCGACGCCGGCCGCCGAAAGCCGCCTCATCGCCTCGGAGTAGGTCTCGGGCGGCAACGGTCCCTTAGTCGCGGCCTCGACGTTCTCTCGCAGATGCTCGGGATTCTTCGTGCCGGCGATGATCGTGTGGATGTCCGGATGGCTCAGGGTCAGCCGAAGCATGAAGACGCTCCGGCCTTCGCCGTCCTCTCTCAGATCGTCGAGCCGCGCCTCCCCAAACTTATCCCAGCGATCGGCCGCTCCCCTCCCGACCCCGGGCTCTCCCTTCGCCACCCCTCCTCGGATCACAGTCCCGATGCCTGCCTCGGCGGACTTCGTTATCAGGTCCTCGTGGTCCCGCTCCAGCGCGGAGTAGGGAATCTGAAACTCGTCGAAGGCTCCGGACTCTAGAAACGTCGGGAGCCAGGGCAGCCGGGTCGAAGTGCCGATCCACCTCACCTTCCCCGAAGAGCGCATCTCTTCGAGGACCTCGACGATGCCGCCCTCCTCGATCTGCTCGACCGTGCCGCCATGTAGTTGCATCACGTCGATATGGTCGGTTCTCATGCGTTCGAGACTCTCTTCCAGCGCCCGGAACAGGTTCTCCCTGGTGAAGATATGCTCTCCTCCTCCCGGAATGCACCCGCACTTCGTAGCCAGGAGGAACTCGGAGCGCCGTTTGGAAATATACCTGCCGATGTGCTCCTCGCTCCGTCCGTAGTCATTGGACGTATCGATGTAGTTGATCCCCGCGTCGAGGACGGCGTTGAGGACGGTTTCGACCTCCGCGCTGGGGTCCATCGCCCGCAACTCCATGGCGCCGTAACCGAGCCGAGTCACCTCGAGCCCGGTGCGTCCGAGTGTTGCGGTGGGTAATGCGTTTGCCATTGAACAACCTCCAGTGATCTGTGACAGGGTAGTGCGTATGGGCCACGGCATGCCGTGGCCCATACAGCCGTTACAATCGGACCCGCATCAATGCCACGTGGGGACGGATGCCGAGGCGGTGTGCCACGAGTGTAAACAGCCGCGCGGACCAGTGTCAACGCGTAGGTCCGGGCCCAGGATTGACACCTCCTCGGGGCACGGTTATCGTTGGGGTTCAACGCGTGGCCGGCGCCACCCACCCGCACGGAAATCAATCCGAAAGGCACTCTCATGACACAAGGCTCTTCCTCCACACTCGATCCCAGACTACTCGGCGCCGTCGACTGGCGCTGCATCGGGCCGCCTCGCGGCGGTCGCGTCGTAGCCGTAGCCGGTGATCCGGTCGACCCGGCCACCTTCTACTTCGGCGCATGCGCCGGCGGCGTTTGGAAGACCAACGACGGCGGCACCTACTGGGAGAACATCTCGGACGGGTTCTTCAATAAGGCGTCCGTGGGCGCAATCGCCGTTTCGGAGTCCGACCCCAACGTAATCTACGCCGGGACCGGGGAGGCCTGCATCCGGCTTGACGTCTCCTCCGGCGATGGCGTCTACAGGTCTACAGACCGCGGCAAGACCTGGTCGCACCTGGGACTGGAGGACACCAGGCACATCGGCCGCGTGCGCATTCATCCACGCGACCCGGACACCGTCTACGTCGCGGCCCTGGGACACGCCTTCGGACCCAACGAGCAGCGCGGCGTCTTCAGGACCACCGACGGCGGCAAAAACTGGGACCGAGTGCTGTTCAAGAGCCCGGAAGCCGGGGCCATCGATATCTCCATGGACCCCAACAACCCCAGAATCCTTTACTCGTCGTTCTGGCAAGTGCGCCGCGACTTCTGGAGCCTGAATAGCGGCGGCCCGGATAGCGGAATCCACAAGTCTACCGACGGCGGCGACACATGGACGGACATCACCGACAATCCGGGCCTGCCCCGCGGTATCAAGGGCCGCATCGGCGTGGCGGTATCGCCCGCGAAGCCCGGCCGAGTGTGGGCCACCATCGACGCTGAGGAATGCGGAGTCTACCGGTCCGATGACGGCGGGGCCACCTGGGAGCTCCTCACCGACGAAAGGGACCTCCAGGGGCGTCCTTGGTACTACAGCCACCTCTTCGCCGACCCGCAGGACCCCGAGACCGTCTGGAGCATGAACTTCAAGGCCTGGAAGTCGGTGGACGGCGGCAGGAAGTTCACAGAGATCTCCATGCCTCACGGCGATAACCACGATCTGTGGATTGACCCGCGCAACACCCAGCGCATGGTGCAGGGCAATGACGGCGGGGCATGCGTCACCTTCAACGGCGGGGAGTCCTGGTCGAACATCTATAACCAGAAGACCTCCCAGTTCTACCACGTAGCCACCGACAACCAGTTCCCGTACCGGGTATACGCCACGCAGCAGGACAACTCGGCCATCAGCGTGCCCTCCCGGAGCCACAAGGCCGCCATTCCGTGGATGGACTGCTACGCGACCGGCTCGTCGGAGAGCGGGCACATCGTCGTAGATCCCAAGGACTCCAACATCGTGATATCGGGAGGGATAGGCAGCTCGCCGGGCGGCGGCGGCAACCTCCTACGCTACGATCACTCCACCGGCCAGACACGTCTAATAACCGTGTGGCCTGAGCAATACTACGGTTCCGGTGCGGGGGATATGAAGTACCGGTTCCAGTGGACCTTTCCAATCCAGTACTCTCCCCACGACCCCAACGTCCTGTACGTCGCGGCCAACGTCGCGTTCCGCTCGACGGATGAGGGCGAGAGCTGGGAGCAGATCAGCCCCGATCTCACCCGCGCCGACATGTCGAAGCTGGGCCCGTCCGGCGGTCCTATCGTAAAAGACGCTACCGGGGCCGAGACTTATGCCACGATATTCGCCTTCGTCGAGTCGCCCCTCGAAAAAGGCGTGTTCTGGGCGGGCTCCGACGACGGTCTCGTCCACATCTCGAAGGACGACGGCAAGAGTTGGGACCCGATTACGCCCGAGGGCCTTCCCGAGTGGACCCTCATCAGCATGATAGAGCCCTCGCCGCACGACGCTGCGACCGCCTACATGGCCTGCACCAGGTACAAGCTCGACGACAACACGCCCCTTCTCTACAAGACCACGGACTACGGGAAGACTTGGACGAACATCTCCGGCAACATTCCCGACCAGGACTTCACCCGCGTCATCCGCGAAGACCCGGCACGAAAGGGCCTGCTGTACGCGGGCACCGAGACGGGCGTCTACGTTTCCTTCGATGACGGCGGCTCGTGGCAGCCGCTCCAGCCGGGCTCAACCAAGGGCCCCGGCAGGCCGTTGCCGGTCGCGCCCGTCCACGACCTGGTCGTCAAGGACGACGATCTCGTGGTCGCGACCCACGGGCGGTCTTTTTGGATACTGGACGACCTCACCCAGCTACACCAACTAAGCTCCGGGGCCGAGGACCAGAGCCTGCACCTGCTGAAGCCTCGTGACACCTACAAGCTCGCCCCGCCGTTCCGCCTGCGCAAGCCTGCCGTCGGAAAGAACTACCAGCTCGGGTTGGGCTCCAGCGCCGCATACACAGAGTCCAAGCGCCCCACCGGCGAGATCATAACCAAGGTCCTCGACGGCGGAGAGAACCCGCCGAGCGGCGTAATGGTCCACTACTGGCTCAAAGGGAAGCCCGAAGGCGAGGTAGTCCTCAGCATCCTGGACTCCAAAGGCGGCCTCATCAAGAGCTTTTCGAGCGTTGAGCCTAAGAGCGGTGACGACGGTGTTGACAAACCTCCGGTGCTGCTGGTCAGCGCCCAGTCCGGCATGAACCGGTTCGTATGGGACATGCGCTACCCCGACGCCTCAAAGGTGCCGGGTGACAAGACGACCGCCGACGCGGTGACCGGGCCGCTGGCCCCTCCCGGCTCATACCAGGTTACGATCACCGTCGGCGACGAGACCCAGGCCCAGCCGTTCAACATCCTCAAGGACCCACGCGTGAAGACCTCACAGGAGGACCTGGAGACCCAGTTCGACCTGTTGATAAGGCTCCGAGACCGCCTATCCGAGACCCATGACTCGGTCCTCAAGATCAGGGGCATCAAGCGTCAGGTGGACGAGTGGGTAAAGCGGGCCAAGGAAAGCTCGGCCGCCGAATCCGTCATCTCGGGCGGCAAGTCGTTAAACGAGAAACTCGAGTCCGTGGAGAGGGAGCTCATACAGGTCGACTACAAAGGCGCGCGGGACATGCTCAACCTGCCGCCTAAGATGAACCAGAAGCTCGTAGAGCTCATCAACTTCGTAGGCGCCGCAGACTACGGGCCGCCCAAGCAGGCCTACGACGTCTCCGCAGACTTCAGCGGCCGGCTCGACCCGCTCTTCGGGCAGCTACAAGAGGTCATCGACAAGGACGTCTCAGAGTTCGAGAACCTCATAGCCGAGCTAGAGATCCCGGCCGTGGTTGTGTAGAGGAAATCTCTTCCCCCTGAGGTAGCTTTGCACCAAAAGTCGCATTGCAGGGCCGTGGTTCGACAGGCTCACCACGAACGTAAGTTCAAATTCACCGTTCGCCCTGAGCTTGTCGAAGGGCAATCAGCAGTTCGAGGCACTTCTTGTGCAAAGCCCCCTGAGGGGGGGAGGTTAGAGCCTGTCCTGAGCTTGCCGAAGGGATGGGGGCCGTAAGGAGCAACTTCATGAAACCTGAGGTGGTCGTCGATTATCGGAACGTCGTGGGCGAAGGCCCCCTGTGGCACCCGGCGGAGAAGAAGCTCTACTGGGTCGACATCATGACCGGCCGGATCATGCGGTACGATCCGGCGTCAGGTGAGCACCGTCAGTTCTTCCAGGGCCCGATCTGCGGGGGATTCACAATGCAGGCCGATGGCTCCTTCCTCCTCTTCCTGGAAGGTCCTGCCGTCGCAGAGCTTCGGGATGGGAAGCTTCACTACCTGATCGACGAACTACCCGAGAAGCCCGGTTTCCGGTTCAACGACGTCATCGCCGACCCCGCCGGCCGAGTGTTCTGCGGCACAATGCCCACGGACTCCGGCAAGGCAGTCAACGACGGAGTAACCGGCAAACTGTACCGGTTGGACACCGACGGCTCTATCCGAGTAGTCCTCTACGACGTAGGACTGTCCAACGGAATGGGCTTCACGCCCGATGGCAAGCAGATGTACTACACGGACTCGCTTGCCTACAAGATCTACATCTTCGACTATGACGAGGCCACCGGAGATATCACGAACCAGCGGGTCTTCAAGGACGTACCGAAAGACGGCGGCGTGCCGGACGGTATGACGGTGGACGCGGAGGGCTACGTCTGGTCGGCAAGCGCCGGGGGCGGCGCACTCTACCGCTACACGCCCACCGGCGACGACGACCGCACCATAGACTTCCCGACGGCCAAGATCGTCTCCAGCCTGACCTTCGGCGGCGCCGGCATGGACGAGATATACGTGACCACCATAGGCGGCGACACGAAAGCGCAGAACGGCGAGGGCTCCGGCGCCCTGTTCCGGCTAAACCTGGGCATCAAGGGAGTCCCCGACTTCTACTCGCGGGTCGGCTTGAGTTAGGGTCCTGTTGCGAGGAGGCGGTGGAAGGGGACAGAGCAGCCGGAAGCGACCTCACAGAGCTACGGGACCCTTACCACAACTCCTCCGACGCCAGGCGCGCTCCCTCCGCCATCGACGCCAGCTTCGCCCAGGCGATCCTGGGGTCAACCCTGGGCGTGGAGCTGGCGAAATGGGCGAATCCGCAGTCGGCTCCGGCGATGACGTTCTCCCGGCCTACCAGACTGGCGTACTGGACGATGCGCTGCTGGACCAGCTCAGGGTGCTCGATAAAGTTTGTGGTCGAGTCCAGCACGCCCGGGATGAGCAGCTTTCCCTCGGGCAGCTTCACTTCCTTGAACAACTTCCACTCGTGCCCGTGCCGCGGGTTGGAGGCCTCGAAGGAGAGGGCTGAGGGTCGCGCCTTGAACGCTATGCCGATTATGTCCTCGAGGGGAGTGTCCAGGTGATGAGGCCCCTCGTAGTTCCCCCAGCATAGGTGGAGTCTCATCCGGTCCGGTGGGATATCTCGGACGGCATGGTTCAACGCCTCCACGTGCATCTCCGCCTTCTTGATGAAAGCCCCTGGGCTGAGACCGGCGTGTTGCCGTCGCCTCAATCCGCTCATCGTCAGATCGGGACAGTCCACCTGAAGTAGGAAGCCAGCGCGGTAGATGGCATCGTACTCCTCCTTCAACGCGTCGGCCAACGCGTACACGTACGCCTCTTCACTGCCGTAGTACCGGTCCTGGAGGAAACCGGCGACCACTCCCGGAGAGGCGGCCGTCATGAACACCTCTTCCGGTTCCAGGCCGTTCAGGGCCGCTGTGAGGTTGTCTATGTCCATCTGGACCGCCTGTGGGCCCTTCCAGGCGATTGGACCCGTACACACCGGCCGCTTTATGGAGCTGTGTAGGATCAAAGCCTCGGTCTGCTGCAGGCGCTTCGAGTACTCGGGAAAGTCTTCGTCCAGAGCGGGCGCCTGGGTGGACTCCTCGCCTTCAAAACCGCTGAGGCGGTCCTTGACATAGACCGAGTACGCGATCTTACCCTGCTCGCCGTCGTTGATCACGTCCACGCCGGCGTCGAGTTGCTTGGCCACCACCTCCGCCACCGCCGCTTGGACACGGGCGTCAACCGCCGACTGTACGGCTTGTCCCTCGTCTCGCCGGTGCAGCATATCGACGAGGTCGGCAGGCCGAGGCAGGCTTCCCGTGTGTGTGGTGAGTATCCTCTCAGTACTGCGTTTCACTCTGCGTCTCCTGAACCACGTAGCTACAGAGCCGAGACCCCAGCCTTGGCGCACTCGACGTCCTCCTCACCTGTAGCGCCGCCCACACCGCACGCTCCTATAACCTCTCCGTCCCTTACGATCGGAACCGCGCCGATAGCCATGATGAGCCTGCCGCCCATCTGGGTCATTAGCGCTCGAAAGACGGGACGGTCTGCAAGTTCCTCCAGTTCGCTGCTCGGTTGCCCAAAAAGCGCCGAGGCGACAGCCTTGCCACGGCTGCCTTCGACACCCAGCATGATGGAGCCGTCCATACGCTTCATCGCCACCAGGTTAGTGCCCGAGTCGACCACCGAGACGGAGATCTTAACTCCCATCTCCGTGGCTTTGGCCACAGCCGCATCGCAAATCCTGTTGGCCGCTTCCAGCGTCACATTCGCCATGAGTCTCCTCCTCGCGCAGTGGATTGGGTAGAATGCTGCTCTATCCGATATTTCCGATATCAGGCCGCCTGGACCCAGGCAAGGCGCCATGCTCGACGAAAGCCATCGTAGTATCGCCCAGGAACACCGTCAACCACGAATCAATGCGGCCCCTTGATTATCTAGCACAGATGTGCTATCTTCTATGTAGTGGGACGGACCCCAACGGGTACGTCCTTTTTCTATTCCACCGACGCCCCATCCACATACCAACAACGCACCGCCGAGGCCCACTCGAATCGGAACCCCAAAGCTAAGGGGGAACAGAATGGAACAGGACGGAGCGCGCAAAAAGAAATTCGACGTCAGGCCCACCTCTCAGACCGGACCACGGACTTTAGTCCGGGAACCTTGCGATGGCATTCCCTTTCATGTACCACCAACCCTCGAGGGCCAAGCTAAATCGCACAGAATGTGACAAAATAGGACACGCCAACGGAAAACACCTTACCTCAGGGTGGGCCCGAGCCAGACTAAGAACCCATAATGTGACCGCCGAGATCGCGAAGGGCGCAGAGAAAACAGAATCAGATTGTTGATGCCTCTGCGTTCTCCCCGTCCTCTGCGGTGAGTTCTGTTTCAGGTTTTAACAAAGGGAAAGGGCAAAATGCCAAAGCAGAAGAAACGCAAACTGGGCAGAGGCGTCGCCATCGTCGGCGGCGCGATGTCCTATTTCGGCATGTACCCCGACAAGACCAGCCGTGACCTCATGGCGGAGGCCTACACCGACGCTCTCGAGACCGTGGACAAGGGCATCGACCCGAGAGACATCGAGGCCCTCTACATCGGGAACTTCACCGCCGACCTGTTCGAGGGCCAGGGACACCTCGGCCACATAATGGCCGACTGGCTTGGCCTTGCGCCCCGGCCTGCCACCAGGGTCGAAGGCGCATGCGCCAGCAGTGGACTCGCCTTTCGTGAGGCGGTCATGGCCGTGGCCTCGGGCATGTACGACGTCGTGCTTGCGGGCGGCGTCGAGCGAATGACCAACGCCCCCACCGAAAACGTACAGGACTACCTCGCGGCCGCCAGCGACGTGCCCTTCGAGGTCGACCAGGCCGCCTTCACCTTCCCGGGCCTCTACGCCGCCATGGGCACCGCCTACATGGCCCGCTACGGCACGACCCGCGAGCACCTGATGCACGTAGCAGTAAAGAACCACCAGAACGGGGCACTGAACCCCAGGGCCCAGTTCAACTCGTCACTCCGCGACATCATGGAGCAGCGCAAGAAACGCGCCGAAGAGAAGGGCCGGCCAATACCTACGTGGGGAGACGAGTTCGACTTCCTTAGCGACGACAGCGTAAATCCGGCCGTCGCCGAGCCTCTCCACCTGTTCGACTGCTCGCCGGTAACGGATGGGGCTTCCTGCATCATCGTGGCCGCGGAAGAGGTCGCCCGAGAGTATACCGACGACCTGGTCACAGTGGCGGCCAGCGCCCAGGCCAGCGCCGGGCCGTTCACCACATGGGGCGGCGACATCACAGGCATTCCGTCGGCTCGAATCGCGGGCCGGGACGCATACGAGATGGCCGGAGTTGGCCCCGAGGACATCGACTTCGCTGAGGTACACGACTGCTTCACCACCGCCGAGATCATGGCGATCGAGGACCTGGGATTCTTCGAGCCCGGCAAGGGCGCCTTCGGGTCCGCTGAGGGACTGACCTCCAGGGACAGCGACCGGCCGATCAACGTGTCCGGTGGACTCAAGTCAAAGGGCCATCCCGTGGGCGCCACCGGCGTCGCACAGCTTCAAGAGGTCTGGACACAGCTCCGAGGCCGTGCGGGCGACCGGCAGATCACTCATAAGGACCTGCGTCTCGGTCTGACACACAACGTCGGCGGTACCGGCGGCACCAGCGCGATACACATCCTGGAGAGGAAGTAGCCGTGGACCTCACCGTGGCCGGATATATGAAAGAGCTATCGGAGCACCGGATCGCCGCGTCGCGGTGCAATGACTGTGACGCCCTCTACCTACCGCCCAGGCCCATATGCCCCAACTGCCAGACGCGGAAAATGTCGGTCGAGCGTCTAAGCGGCGAGGGCACCGTGGCGGGCCTCACGTCGATCTCCATCGTCCCCTCGGCCATGGCGGCCAAGGGGTACGGGCGCAAGAACCCGTATGTCACCGGCGTCGTGGCCCTGAAAGAGGGCCCGAGTCTCACCGCCCGGATTGAGCTGCCGGACGACGGCGGAGAGATCCAGAGCCGTGTCGGGATGCCGGTCACAGCCTCCTTCGAGGCCGAGGTGGATGGCGATGAGACCCGCGTGACCCTCGTCTTCCAGCCTTCCTAGGCGCGCTGCCGACGCGACAGACGCGGTCTTCCATTACCCGGCTGTGCACATCAGGTCGCGATGCAGACCGTGGTTCGACAGGCTAACCACGAGCGCACGTTCAATACCCCGTTCGCCCTGAGCTTGTCGAAGGGCCATTCCGCAATACGAGGCACTTCTTTTGCAAAGCCCCACTTACACCGATAAGTTCGTAAACGCGAACGGCCTGCGGCTCCACTACCAGGACTGGGGCGACCCTCACGCGCCCGATGTCTTGCTGGTCCACGGATGGTCCACGTCTGCGCCCATCTGGCATGAGATCGCGGAGGACCTCAGCCGGGACTACCACGTGATCGTCCCGGACAACCGAGGCAACGGGGAATCCGAGGTGCCGTCGGTGGGATATCGGATCAGCGACTATGCCGACGATCTGGTCGGGCTGATCGATGCCATTGGGTTGGCTGGGCCAACGCTGGTGGGTAGCTCGTGGGGCGGCAACATCGGCACCTACATGGCCGCAGAGCATCCCGAGCTTATCTCCGGAGCCGTGCTTGCTGATCCAGTCTACTGGAAGATGATCGATGCCTTTGCCACAGTGGTGCCGAAGGTCACGGGCCGACTTGACCGGCCTGAGGGCGAGGTAAGGGGCGAGGCGCTTTCCGCTGGCGCGACGCCCGAAAGAGCCGAGCGCGAGGTCTATATAAACTACCACTTCTCGCCGGAAATGCTGCGACGTATCTCTATAGAGAACCGCGACTGGGCACTCGAGTGCGAAGGCTTCCTGGCCCGCGCCTCCGTACCCACGCTGCTACTGGTCGCCGATCCCGGGGCCGGTGGATATATCTCCGAAGTCGAGCGTCGTCACCTGACCTCGGTGTCATCCGCGAACGTGGAGGTGCGGATGTGGGAAGGTATCGGGCACCTCATGCACGGCGAGGCCCCGGATCGCTTCGTGAAGGAACTGCGGGATTATCTAACAAGTCTGTCCTAGGCCTCCCGCCCGCTCGGCATTGGGCAAAAGGAAAGGAGGCCGCCGGTCGAAAGCGGCCCCCTTGGGAGGATCTTCTCGCTTACCGCACTAAGAGGAGTTGGCTAGACGACCTCGGCCTTGACGGAGACCCCATGCCGTTCAGGTACGGATTGAACGGGCGACGCTACCTTGCTGGTCTTGCCTCTTGAGAAGCGGCGGAGGAACGGTGGGAGATCGAGCTCCGACTCGTCTTCGGAAAGCGCATCGTGCAGCATCCGGGTGATCTGGTCTTCCCGCTCTTCCAGTGTCTCAGAGGTCGGGAACCCGGTCGCGATGATGGTGAGCTTGATCTCGTTCTCCATCTTGAGGTCTTTCGTCATTCCGAAGATGATGTTCGCGTCCGGGTCGACGACGCGCTGGATCACCTCGGCGGCCTGGTGTAGCTCGGAGAGCTTGAGGTCGCCTCCGCCCACGATGTTGAAGAGCACGCCGGTCGCGTTCTCAATCGAAACGTCGAGGAGCGGGTTCGTAATGGCCTGCTGAGCGGCCTCTCGGGCCCTCTGATCTCCCATACCCCATCCAATGGACATCCAAGCAGGTCCGGCGTTCCGCATCACTGCTTCAACGTCGGCGAAGTCCAGGTTGATCTCTCCGGCGACCGTAACCAGCTCGGCGATCGACTGAACGCCAAGGCGCAGAACGTCGTCGGCCATCCTGAAGGCGTTTTCCGCAGTTATCTCTTCGTCCGCGACAACCTGCATTCTCTCGTTGGGAATAACCAGCAAGGTGTCGACGTTTTCCCTGAGCTTGCTGATGCCTTCTTCGGCCTGCCGGCTGCGGCGGACACCCTCGAACGCGAAGGGGCGAGTAACGACGCCGACGGTCAGAGCGCCGGTCTCCCTGGCTATCTGGCCGATTACCGGAGCGGACCCCGTGCCGGTACCGCCGCCCATGCCTGCAGCCACGAACACCATGTCGGCGTCGCGGATGGCCTCATACAGCTCCTCGCGGCTCTCCTCCGCCGAACGCATGCCGAGGTCCGGGTTTCCTCCGACGCCCTTGCCGCCCGTGAGCTGGTCCCCGATCCTTATCTTGATCGGAATATCGCTCATGATGAGCGCTTGGGCATCGGTATTGACTATCATGTATTCGACACCCGGGATCCGCTCCCTGAACATGCGCGAGACGGCGTTTGACCCGCCACCTCCGGCGCCGATGACCTTTATCCTCGCCACTCCCTCGTGTTCTCTACCGTTAAGTACCATTAGATCCTCCCTTGCTTACTTCGTTCGATAATCTGATCAGACAGCCAGTACGGCCCTGACTTGCCTGAAGAACCTGGCAACCACGTTGGTTCTCCTAAATTCGACCGACCTTTCCCTGTTCTTGCTCTCCTCAGTTTGTGCAGCTTGTTGCTGTTTCGACGCCCAGATCATTATGCCAACGCCAGTTGAATGGGCGGGTGACCGCAGTTCAGCCGGGAGGCCGGGCGGACGCTCCGGAGTACCGAGCCTCACTCGCATGCCGAGTGTCCGTCGCATCAGCTGCTCTAGGCCCGGAAGACTCGAAGTTCCGCCCGATAAAACCACGGTGAAATTAGCGATGTCGTCGACTCCGGCTTCTTTGAGCCTGAGCATTACCAGCCGGGCCAACTCGTGTGCCCGCTCACGCATTAGCTGAACGAGATCCCGGCGCGGTATTCGGAGCGGGGCCGTCTGACCGACCACCGGAAGCGGCACATCCTCGTCCGCCTTAACCATATACGGCTCAGTGTGACCGTATGTGAGCTTTGCTTCCTCCGCCGCCGGATACGGGCTGTTGTATGTCAGGCATATGTCATTGGTGAACTGGTATCCGCCGACCGGAATGGCCGCCGTGTATGCGATTGCGCCACGCCTGAATACGACTATGTCGGTGGTGCCACCGCCGATGTCTACGATCGCCGCTCCGTCCTCTCGCTCAGAGGGAGTGAGTGCCGCCTCACCGCTCGCTAGCGGTTGAAGCACCAGGGCATCGACTCTTATGCCTGTCTGTTCCACGGCGCTGACCAGTAGGCGTACGACTGATGAATCGCCGGTCACTACGTGTGTCTCGACCTCGACTTGCTTGGAGTGCATTCCTTCGGGATTCCTAATCCCCCCCTGGCCGTCGACCGCGTACTCCTTGGGTATGGCATGAATTAGCCTGCGGCGTTCTCCAACGCCCGAAAAGGCTACGTGGTCGGAGACCCGCGCCAAGTCGTCCGAAGTGACAATACCGCGCTTGCCCGCCCAGTCCATCGGCTGCCAACGGTTCTCGAACTCTATGTGGGAGCCCGTCACACCGACGTAGGCCGATTGGACCTTCATGCCAGATTTACGCTCGACCTCGTCTATACTCCGACGTACGGCTTCCTGTGTTGCGGCCACGTCGGCCACGTTTCCCTTCTTGAGGCCGCGGTTGGGGACAAGGCTGTGCGCGAGAATATCGAACCGGCCTGGTCCGGTCTTCCTGCCCAAGATCGTGCAGACCTTGGTGGTGCCAACGTCAATAGCGGTAAGCAGCCCGTTGTCCTGCATGTCCGTGCTCCTCGCAGCGTGACCCATATCCCCTCAGCTATCCTGTGAATTGAGTTTGCAATTCCGTTTCAGATTCTCTCGGCCACCCGCAGACGGGCACTACGGCTCCTCGGGTTCGCCTCCAGCTCTTGAGCAGAAGGTTTGATTACGCGCCTGCTGACCAGTGACATCCTCGCGGTATGGCCGCAGACACACAGTGGCGTGGTCGGCGGACAGATAC
>JAQBTI010000030.1 GCA_027624995.1 Chloroflexota bacterium | reverse complement strand
TTAGCTCCTCCGCCATCCTGGAAAGGTGCATCATGCAGACTGCCGCAGCCGACTGATAATCGACGAGAAAGTCCCGGTCCGCGACCGAGTCCATACTGTTGGCAGAGACAGAGCCGAATCCCAACTCCCGCGCCACCCATTCCCGATCGACGCTGTAAGGCACGCCGGCAAGAGCTCCGCTTCCTAGAGGCATGATGTCGGACTGCTGACGGACGTGGCGGAACCGGGCGCCGTCGCGGCCCAGCATCTCAAAGTACGCGAGCATATGATGAGAGAACAGTACGGGCTGCGCGCGCTGCATATGCGTGTATCCTGGCATGACGGCCCTGGAGTTGGCTTCAGCCTGGCCCAGCAAAGCCGACCTCAGGCCGCGCAACGCGTCGAGCGTCCGCCCCACGGTCTCCTTGGTGTACATTCTGATGTCAAGGGCCACCTGATCGTTTCGTGACCGAGCCGTGTGAAGTCGGCCCGCGACGTCTCCGATCTTTTCGAAGAGGCGACGCTCGATATTCATGTGGATATCTTCGAGGTCTTCGCGCCACGGGAAGGAACCAGACTCGATCTCAGTCCTGATCTCCGCGAGCGCCTTCTCGATGGTCACCGCATCCTTTTCCGGAATGATTTCCTGCCGCGCTAGCATGCGGACGTGCGCCAGCGACCCCGCGATATCCTGTTTGTACAATCGCCGGTCGTAGTGGAGCGAAGCGGTGTAGTTCTGTGGAGTTGCGTCCAACGGCCCTCTACTCGCCTCGTTTGGGGACAAGGAATCGACGGCGGAGCGTTAGCACCTTCTCGCCTCTCTGGTTGAATCCCCGGCTTTCGAGGTAGACCACCCCACGGTCGTTACGACTTCTGGTCTCGCGGGTCTCAAGGATCTCGCTCTCGGCGTAGATGGTATCTCCCTGGAACACCGGACCGTCGTGGGTGATCTTCTCGTACTCCAGGTTAGCAACCGCCTTCCCAGAGGTATCTCGGACGCTCAGTCCCACGACCAGACTGATCACCAGGGGGCCGACGACCAGTATCTGGCCGTACTGGTGTTCGGACATATAGTGCTCGTCGATGTGCAGCGGACTCGTGTTCATCGTAAGGAGCGAGAACAGGTGGTTGTCAGCCTCGGTGATGGTCTTACCCGGCCAGTGCTTGAACACCTGGCCCGGCTCGAAGTCTTCGAGGTAGCCGCCGAACGCCTCCCTGCCGTCGTGAATCATAGATCAGCGCTCAACTACCGCTGGCCGCGGTTACTTCTGCAGGCAACAAATAGCCCAGATCAACCCTTTTTGACGCATCTAGAACCTCGATGCCGACAAGGCGGTCCAGTTCATCGAAGTCCAGTGCGATGTCCTCGTCGATACTCGTCGTACTCACTTCATGTCTACCCGGGCTGAGCTTCAGATAGAGAGCATCGACTTCGGCGTCATACGCGATGTTCATGCTATACCTCCCACTTGCCGTAGCTGCACTCTATCTCCCGGTTGCGGGAAACTGTCTCTCCCCGAAATTCTTCGCAGATATGCCCAAGACCTTTAGAAAGCCCTCGGCATCCGAGTGATCGTAGTTGCCCATGGCCTCCATCGACGAGTCGTCGGTGTAAAGGGAGTGCCGGACCGAACCGGTGGCCTCTTCGATGGCCTCAAAGTATATCTCGCCCTTGTAGAGCCGGACGGCGACGGTGCCTGACACCAGTTTCGTGATCGGCGCGAGGGCCGCCAGCGCCGCGCTGGTCGCGAGGTCCAGCCAGTATCCCTGATATATCTGGACGCTTATCACTTTGGAGAGGAGATCGAACAGTTCTCTGGCCCGCCTGTCCAAGATGAGCTGCAACAGGTACTCGTACGACTGGCCCAGCAACTCCATGCCTGGGGCCTCATAGATGCCACGAGATTTTACGCCCACGAAGCGGTTCTCCACGACGTGCGCACCGATCCCGACTCCATGCTTTCCAGCTAGCCGGTTGGCCTCCTGGAACATTGCCACCGGACCCAGAACCTCGCCGTTCAACTCGACCGGCACACCCTCCTCCCACCTAACACTGACTACCTCTTGCCGGTCTGGAGCGTCCCACGCCCACACGCCCATACCCGGCTCGACAAAGGTCGGCGGGATGGTGATGTCTTCGAGATCGCCTGCTTCGTGCGTAAGACCCAAGAAATTGGCATCTGTCGAGTAGCGAGACTCACTCGATGGCTTGATTGGGAGACTGTTGGCCTCGCAGTATTCCAGCATCTGCTGCCGACCTGGAAACTGCCGTACGAATTCTGGGTCTCGCCACGGGGCGTAGACAGTGGCCGAAGGGTTCAGGATGTTCGTGGCGACCTGGAACCTGACTTGATCGTTGCCCCGGCCAGTGGCGCCATGGAATAGTACCTCGATTCCACGAGCCCGGAGCTCGGGCAGTATCGCCCGGACGGTCACCGGGCGCGCGATCCCGGTGGTGTTCCAATAGCCACCCTCGTACCGGGCCTGTGACTGGATTACCGCAAGCCCCGCCTCGGCCAGCGGCTCGACTGCCGGGACGATTACGGCGTCCTGGGCACCACAGCCGAGCATCCTGTCGACGATTCCGTCGAGGCTCTCTTCGTCCGGCTGGCCGAGGTCAACTGTGAAGCCGTGGACCTCGAAGCCTTTGCTCGTCAGCCAGTGCGTAGCTGTGCAACTGTCCAGGCCGCCCGATACGGCCCCGCCCAGCAGGGTGACGCCTTTTTCCTTCAGCTCGCGCCAGTTCACTTTTCCGTGCCTTCTTTCAGGCGCCTAGCTGGAGGCAGCCTTCTTGATGCCCGTTTCCAGCCTCGCTACGGCCAGGTCGATCTCGGCCTTGTCGACCGTCAGCGGGGGCATCAGACGGATAGCGCTCGGGCCGAGAAGCCCCAGTAGCAGGCCTTCGTCGATGCAGGCCGGGTAAATGCCCGCGGCCATCTCAGACTCAAACTCGACGGCCAACAGCAGACCCATGCCTCGGACGTCATTGACGGAGTCGTTCCGCTCCTTTATGCCTTCCAAAGCATTCCTCAGATATTCTCCCATCTGAAGGGCCTTGCCGGGCAGGTCATTGTCGATGATGTATTTTGTTGAGGCGAAGGCGGCCGCGCAGGTCAGGGCGTTGCCCCCGAAGGTCGAGCCATGCTCCCCCTTCGGCTCGAAGACGGACGCGTGTTCCTTGGCCAGGAAGGCGCCTATTGGGACTCCACCTCCAAGACCTTTGGCCAACGTCATTACGTCCGGCTCGACCCCGAAACTCTCGTACCCAAACAGGGTCCCGAGTCTACCGAGACCCGTCTGTACCTCGTCAAATATAAGCAGCATGCCTTTCTCGTCACACCACTCGCGCACGCCCTCCAGATATCCGGGCTCCGGCAGGTTTACGCCGCCCTCACCCTGGACCGGCTCGAGCATCACGGCGGCGGTGCGATCGGTCGTGGCGGCCTTGAGGGCTTCGACGTCGTTGAAGTCAACGTGCTTGAATCCGATTGGGATGGGCTGGTATGGCTCCTGGTAGTGCGGCTGCCCCGTCGCGGCAGTCATCGCCAGCGTTCTGCCATGGAAGGAGTTGAACGCCGTGATGACCTCGTATGCGCCGTTCAGGTGCATCTTGCCGTACTTGCGGGCAAGCTTGACCGCGCCTTCGTTGGCTTCGGCCCCGCTGTTGCAGATGAATACCTTGTCCAGGCAACTGTTCTCGACCAGTATCTCAGCCAGTTGTAGCTGAGGCACCGTGTAGAACTGGTTGGAGGTCTGAAGCAGCGTCCTAGCCTGCTCTGCGATTGCGTCAGCTATCACGGGGTTGGCGTGCCCGGCGTTGTTAACGGCCCACCCAGCCGTGAAGTCCAGATACTCCTTCCCGTCCTGGTCCCAGACTCTGGTCCCTTTGCCTCGTACGATGACCACCGGCTGCCTGCGGACGGCAGGCATGTAGTACTTGCTTTCGATTGATTTCCAGTCAGTGGTCACGCAATCACCTCTCTTTGCTTCCGGTCCTGACAAGCTATCCGACGCGGGTGCCTACCGATTCGCCCGAGAGCGAGTCGAGCAGCGCCCCCGGCCTGCGGCCGTCGACTATCTGCGCGTACTCGACATGTTTGAGCGCCGTCAGGCAGGCCTCGAGCTTGGGCACCATTCCACCTGCAACGACATCGGACCGCATGAGGCTGCGAGCCTGGCGCTCAGTCAACCTTGGGATCAGTCTGCGCGACGAGTCCAGGACGCCTGCTACATCCGTCAGAAACACTAGGCGGTCGGCATTGAGTGCGGCCGCGATCTCTCCGGCGGCTGTATCCGCGTTGACGTTCAGCATTGAGTCTTCAACTGTGTCATCCTCGGAATAACGTGATGCGACGGGCGCGATCACGGGAATGAATCCTCCTGCTAGGACCGCCTTGATGGGCTCGGGATTTGCGGAGACTTCACGCCCTACCAGGCCTAGATCAGGATCGCCCGGCCGAGCCCTGAGCATCCCTCCGTCGACACCGCTGAGCCCGATGGCCCTACCGCCAAGGGCTTGAATCGACGAAACCAGGGACTTGTTTACGACCCCGGTGAGAACAGCGACGACGATCTCAAGCACGGCTGCGTCGGTTACACGCAGGCCACGAACGAACTTCGGTCTGACTCCACCCCTCGCCATCCACTCCGTGATGACCTTGCCCCCGCCGTGCACGACGACGGTCTCGAAGCCTCGCTTCTGAAGCTCGACGATGTTTTTGAGCGTCGTGTCGTGCTCTCCGAGAGTGCTACCCCCGATTTTCGCTACGATCGTCCCATTGGGATGTGGCTCCTGACTCCGTTCGCCGCCGACGTACAGGTCATCCTGCTCCGCGTCGGGCGGTACTTCTCCTGGGTCGACTGAACGCTCACCCACGAGGTGAGGCCGGGGCGCCATCTACGGCTTGTTCCGGTGGGGTCACGTGCTGTACGCGGAGTTGAACGTGACGTACTCCTCGGTCAGGTCACAGCCCCAGGCCGTTGCGGCATCTCCGCCGAGGTTGAGGCTGACCCGAAATTTTACTTCCGGGACCGTCATCGCACTTATGACCGCTTCTTTGAGGAACGGGATTGCCGCACCCTCATGCACGATGTGGATACCGTTTATGAATATGTCGATCTGGCTCTCTTGGAGTCTGATTCCGCTCTTCCCGAGGGCCATCATGATCCGGCCCCAGTTTGGGTCACGGCCGTGGACCATTGCCTTAACCAGAAGCGAAGATGCAATCTCTCTGGCGGCGGTCCTGGCGTCGGCCACACTCGCGGCGCCGTCGACAACCACCTCTATCACTCGCTGGGCGCCTTCGCCGTCCCTTACGATGGCCTTGGCCAACTCGGTACAGACGTAGGTCAGCGCCTCCCCAAAGGCATCCGCGGCAGCAGATCCTGCCTCTATCGGCGGCCCTCCGGCGGCGCCGTTGGCCAGTAGGAGCACCGTATCGTTCGTGCTCTGGTCACCATCCACGTCGATCATGTTGAAGGACGCGTTAACAGCCTCGCTCAACGCCGACTGGAGTAGGGCGTGCTCTGCCGAGGCGTCCGTAGTCACGAAGGCGAGCATCGTCGCCATGTTGGGATGAATCATCCCCACGCCCTTGACGGCGCCGCCCAGCCTGATCTTTCTTCCGCCGACGTCGACCGCGACCGCGACCTCTTTGGGGCGCGTGTCCGTGGTCATGATCGCCCGGGCGAACTCGTGGCCTCCGTCTGCCGACAGCTTGATGTTGCCGATGTTCTGGCGTATCAAGCCCATCGGAAGCTCGACGCCTATCATCCCGGTGGAACAGACCAGGAGATCGTCGTCGGCACAACCGGCGTGGTTCGCGGCCAGTGAGGCCATCTCCTTTGCGTCGCTCAGTCCTGGACCGCCGACGCAGCAGTTGGCACAACCGCTATTTGCCACGACCCCGCGCGCAGTCCCTTTCGATGCGCGCTGCCGGCTGAGGGTAACCGAGGGCGACACGACCTTGTTAGTGGTAAAGGTCGCGGCAACGTTTGCGGGAGTCTCCGAAATGAGAATTCCGAGGTCGAGGGTGTCATCCTCTTTGGTCTTGAGACCGGCGAATGTGCCGCCCGCCACAAACCCCTTGGGTGATGTGACTCCACCGCCCTGGACTAGTTCAATCATTGGACCTACGACAATCCTTCAGAGTGTGGTGCCGTCCGCGTTCCGGTACGAAAAAAGACCCGCCGCGAACCTGGGAAAGTATAGCATAGACACGTATAGCCCCAAAAGGCTTCAGGGCCGTGGCGCCCACTATCGAGAGGGCGAGGTTTCGACACGCACTGTGTGATAAAATCGTCGCCAGAGGTAGGCGGTCATGGATGAAGTGATCTTCGTTGTCGAAGAGGCTCCGGAGGGCGGGCTGACAGCCAGGGCTCTGGGTTTCTCCATATTTACGGAGGCAGACGACGCTGCGGACCTACAGATCCAAGTCCGTGACGCGGTGCAGTGCCACTTCGACGACGATAGCAGGCCCCAAGTGGTCCGGCTTCACTTCGCATGAGGCCGAGGCGTACGGCCCTACGCAGGACACTGTAACACCCAGTCGATCAGGACAAGGAGAAAGCATCGTATGACATCCAACGTCGTTCTATCGACCAAGGAGTTCAAGGTAGTCGGGACGCGCCCCGTCCGCCACGACGGTTACGACAAGGTCACCGGAAGGGCGCTCTACGGGGCGGACATGCGCCTGCCCGGCCTTCTATTCGGAAAGGTGCTCAGGAGCCCTCACGCCCACGCGCGAATCCTGTCGATAGATACGTCGCGCGCGGAGGCCCATCCGGAGGTCAACGCAGTCGTGACGAGCGCGGACCTGCCCGAGCGGGGAGACAAGGCGCCGAGGGTATCGACGAACGTTCTGGCCAGCAAGAAAGTCCTGTACAAAGGGCATGCGGTAGCCGCGGTGGCAGCGGCCAACGTCCATGCGGCGGAAGAGGCTCTTTCGCTGATCGACGTTCAGTACAAAGTACTTCCCGCCGTCAGGAACGTTACCGAGGCGATGGCCGAAGGTGCGCCTCTGGTGCACGAGGATATGGACAGCAATGTCACCGGCCACACCCAGTACAAGCTGGGTGACGTCGAAAAGGGCTTCGCGGCCGCCGACATCGTGATCGAAAGGGAGTTCCACACCGACACCATACATCAGGGCTACATCGAGCCCGTGACCGCAACGTCTTGGTGGGGTCCGGACAAGATCACGGTGTGGGGCAGCTCTCAGGGACACTTCCAGATCGGCGAAGCAACCGCCGAGGCCCTGGATCTCCCTTCGTCCAAGGTAAAGGTCGTGCCTATGGAGATCGGCGGCGGATTCGGCGGTAAGACGACTATCTACCTAGAACCTGTCGCCGCTTTGCTGTCTCGGAAGGCCGGTCTGCCAGTCAAGGTGACCATGAGCCGTGCGGAGGTCCTGGAGGCCAGCGGTCCCACCGGTGGGAGCTACATGAAGGTCAAGATGGGCGTCACCAAAGACGGCCGACTGACTGCCGCGACTGCGGAGCTGAAGTACGAGTCGGGTGCATTTCCAGGTTCATCGGCCGGTGGAGGCGCAAACTGCGTCTTTTCGCCATACGACATAGAGAACGTCGTCATCGATGCCTACGATGTCTTGGACAACAAGCCTAAGACCTCCGCATACAGAGCTCCGGGAGCGCCCGGGGCTGCGTTCGCATCTGAATCGATCATGGACGAGATCGCTGAGAAGCTGACAATGGACCCTATGGACCTGCGCATCATGAACAGCGCGAAAGAGGGTACGCGCCGGGTCAACGGGTTCATCAACCCGCCCATCGGCGCCATCGAGACGGCGGAGGCGACCAAAGCCCACGAGCACTACTCCGCGCCCTTGGAAGGGCCCTACCGCGGTCGCGGCGTCGCGTCCGGTTTCTGGATGAACGGCGGAGGCGCGGCCTGCGCGACAGCCAACGTCAACTACGATGGGACGGTCAATCTGGTGATCGGCTCGATGGACATCGGCGGAACGCGTCCGGCCGCCGCCCAGCAGTTCGCTGAGGTTTTGGGGATGCCGGTAGAGGACGTCCATCCGCAGGTCGGCGATACCGAGTCGATTGGGTACACCTCTATGACCGGCGGAAGCGGTGCGGCGTTCAAGACCGGCTGGGCAAGCTACGAGGCGGGTCAGGACGTCAAACGCCAGATGCTAGAGCGCGCCGCGATCCTTTGGGAGACCGACGTCGAGAACGTGGAACTTGTGGACGGCGTCTTTCAGTTCAGCAAGGACCCGGAGCTAAAGGCCACCTTCAAGGAGCTCGCGGCGGCACTACCGAGTACCGGAGGGCCGGTGTTCGGCCGCGCCAATGTCGCCCCGACGACCTCGGGCAGCGCCTTCGCGGCCAACATCGTTGACGTAGAAGTAGACCCGGACACGGGTAAGGTGACCATCCTGAGGTACACGGCGGTGCAGGACGCCGGCAAGGCCGTCCACCCCAGCTATGTCGAGGGGCAGATCCAAGGCGGAGTCGTCCAGGGGATCGGCTGGGCGCTGAACGAGGAGTACTACATGGGCGACAACGGACAGATGCTCAACTCGAGCTTCCTGGACTACCGAATGCCCACGTCACTCGACCTGCCGATGATCGACACGGTGATAGTCGAGGTCGCGAACCCTGGACATCCATACGGAGTCCGCGGGGTCGGCGAAGTCTCGATCGTGCCCCCGTTGGCTGCGATCGCCAATGCTATCTACCACGCGACCGGCGTCAGGATGGACACACTGCCCATGAACCCTGGGGCGGTCCTCGCGGCCCTCAACGGCAAGAACGGCAACTAGAGCCTCGCCCGGCTTCTTCAACCGAAAAGAGGCCCAGGTTGGGCGGATTCGAGGCCTTCGAACACACCGCCGACGTGGGCGTGGTGGCCACTGGCGATAGCCTGGCCGAGGCCCTATCCTGGGCTGCGATCGGCATGTTCAGCATCATCGTCGATCTCGATACCGTCCAGTTCAAGTCAGAGATCGAGGTGTCGGTCAGCTCCACGGACTCCGAGACCCTCGTCGTCGACTGGCTGAACGAGCTCCTCTTCAGATACGAGGCAGATGGTTTTCTCCCAGCGGAGTTTCGTGTAGCCGTCGGCGCCGACGGCGCGTCCCTGTCAGCAAGATGCCTCGGTGAGCCCGTCGAGAGCGGACGGCACACCTTCCTCACCGCCGTTAAGGCCGCGACTTACCACGATCTGAAGGTCACCCACAACGGCGAATGGCGCATCCAGGTCGTCCTCGACGTCTAACCAGCCAGCGCGCAGCCCTGGACCCGTGTGGGGTCGCTTGTGAGGTGAGGTAGAGGGGCGTGCCCGGTGGGCAGATCACGTAGGGGGCGGGTCTGGTATCGTCTGGTATCAGCCTTGGTCATGCCTCGCGAAATGCCTAGCCGAGAGCTCGGAGGTGAGATGGTGAAAGCGATGAGACTCGTTACGGCTCCGATTCTGTGGCTAAGAGACAGGCTGGACGGCTGGGTGGAGCGGCACTGGGTACGGTGGGACGTGCTCATCGTACCCTCTGTGGCGCTGGTCATATTTGTCGCTGGGTTGGTTTTCTGGTTGCTGGCATCCGAACCAAGCGAAAAGGCGTCGGTCGCTGCGGCCGACGCCGCGTTCATGGTGGCATGGTTTGCCGTGGTGGGCTCACTACATATGCGGCTGCAGATCAAGGCCACTAGCGGCGCCATTGAAATCGCCGTGAAGCAAGTGGAAATCAGTAATCGGACCGCACAGACAGCAGTGAATGCGGAGCACAATGCGATGGCGCCAGTCATCAAGCTCTCCGCGACTCAAGTTGGCGGGACAGGCATTCGAGTCGATTACTGGAACGTCGGAAAAGGACCCGCGATGAACCTCACTATCTGGATCCGACACTCCGAAAAACCCCACCTGGAAACGATTGAGTTCCAGCAGAACGAGACTGCTGTGGGAGTGGGTGAGGATGGCGCATTCAGATGGGTGGAAGATCAGGATTTGCCCGGCCTGCGCCTCGGCGCGGAAATTGTCGCCCGGTACAACGATGTATTCAAGCGAACGCTTGAGTCGAGGCTTGAGTTTGTTACAAATGGTCCTCCAGCCCTGTACTACGGAACTGTGCCAGACCAGACAGTTGCCTGAAACACCTCCCAAGACGAACAGAAAACCTAAAACTGCCTGACCATGCGGATTGGCCTCATGCTGTCACCGGGGCGGGAAGTGGTACTTCACGGAACGTCACAGACGGTGGTTCCAGCGCTATTGGGCGGGATTGAAACCCGCCCGGCCTCCACCCCGGTGCTACACTGACGCGATGGACTACACAAAGGTACTCCGCAGGGTCGATGAGGTCCGGCTGGAGTTGCCGCAGGACTACAAGGACGGTATGCGCGTCCCGGGCATGATCTATGCCGACGAGCGACTCATGAAGTACATCGCCGAGGACCCGAGCGTGGAGCAGGTAGCAAACGTCGCCTTTCTGCCTGGGATCGTCGGCCACTCCTTGGCGATGCCCGACGTGCACTGGGGTTACGGCTTCCCCATCGGCGGAGTCGCTGCGACGGACATAGACGAGGGCGGCGTCGTTTCGCCCGGCGGCGTAGGCTTCGACATCAACTGCGGGATGCGGCTACTGCGGTCCGACCTGACGGAGGCCGACGTTAGGCCGCTGCTCAAGGACTTGATCTCTACCCTGTTCCGGGACATCCACACCGGCACGGGAGCGGGCAACAGGCTCAAGCTGGAGGTCCGAGAGGTCAACCAGGTCCTCAGCCAGGGCGCTGAGTGGGCGGTGGAACGAGGGCTTGGAGACCCTGACGACCTGGAAGTCACCGAGGAGGGCGGGCGCATCGCGGGCGCGGAGTTGGACGCGGTCGGAGAGAGGCCCGGGGCGCGGGGCAGGTCGCAGCTCGGCACCCTTGGCTCCGGCAACCACTTCCTGGAGGTCCAGGTCGTCGATCAGGTCTTCGACTCAAACGCGGCATCGGTGATGGGAGTGGAGACCGGCCAGGTGGTCGTGATGATCCACACCGGCTCTCGCGGCCTGGGTCACCAGGTGTGCACCGATTCCCTGAAGGTCATCGAGAGCGCCTCGAAGACTTACGGCATAGATCTCCCTGACCGTCAGCTCGCATCGGTGCCGGTCGAGTCACCAGAGGGCCGAAGGTACCTGGGCGCGATGCGCGCCGCGGCCAACTTCGCCTGGGCGAACCGCCAATGCATTGCTCACTGGGCGAGGCTATCTTTCGAGAGCGTGTTCAGCCGGTCGTGGTCCGACATGGACATGCGGCAGGTCTACGACGTCAGCCACAACATGGCCAAGATCGAGGAGCACGTCGTCGACGGCCGGAAGCGGCGGCTATGCGTGCACCGCAAAGGGGCAACCAGGTCCTTTCCGGCAGGCCACCCCGACGTGCCGGAGCGCTATCGCGAAATCGGCCAGCCGGTGCTGATCCCGGGCGACATGGGCCGCTACTCATTCCTGGCGGTTGGAGCACAGGGAGCAATGGAGGAGAGCTTCGGCTCGACCTGCCACGGCGCCGGGCGCGCCGAGAGCCGCACTCGGGCCAAGAAAATGCTCGAGGGCCGGGACATCCGGGCCGAGCTTGAGGCGGATGGGATCATCGCGATGGCCCAAGGATGGGCTTCGCTGGCCGAGGAGGCCCCGATGGCCTACAAGGACGTGGAGGATGTCGTTCGCGTCGCCGACGAAGCGGGCCTGTCCAGAAGAGTCGCCCGGCTCAAGCCCTTGGGCGTGATCAAGGGCTAGGATTCACCCCTGCCACGACTCAGTGCCGGTCTCGATGTACGCTGGGGCATCGGTGCTGAACTACCTTAGCTCTACCGGTCCACATCGTCTTCCGAAGGCAGTCTCCCCGACTGGCGCAGCTTGGTCAGTGCCTGCCTCTCGAGCTGCCTCACCCGTTCGCGAGTAACGCCTAGCTCTTGACCCACCTCCTCCAAGGTGCGCGGCCGGTCGTCGAAGAAGCCGAACCGCAACGCCAGAAGCAGGCGCAGGCGCGGCGGCAACTCTCCGACGGCCTGAAGCAGGTTTTCACGGTCCACCATTCGTATTGCGACCTCATCCGGCGTCCACCCAGACGTGTCCTCGATGAAGTCCTCCAGCGTAGACTGCTCCTCGCCAACCGGTGTCTCCAGAGAGACCGAGTGCTGCCGCTGGGTCATAAGGCCTTCGACCACGTCTTTGGACCACTCGAGCTCCTCGGCGATCTCGTCGATGGTCGGGTCTCGGTCGAGAGTACGCACAAGCGTCCTCTCGGCCCCGCTAAGCTGCTGCAGCCGTTCGACCACATGGACGGGCAACCGGATCGTCCGGCCCTGGTCGGCCAGCGCCCTAGTGATGGCCTGCCTGATCCACCACGTCGCATATGTACTGAACTTGTACCCGCGGTGCGGATCGAATTTCTCGACGGCCCTCATCAGGCCCAGGTTCCCTTCCTGGATCAGGTCGAGAAGAGGCAACCCGCGACCTAGATATTTCCTGGCGACGCTGACGACCAGGCGGAGGTTGGACGTCGTCAGCCGTTCGGACGCGACCCGCCCTTTGCTATCGACCTGCTGCCAGAGTTTCCGGAGCTGGAGCCCCCGACCGTCGATTGCGGTGACCAATTCGTCCACCACAGAACCGTCCTTGGCGACGGCGTCCAGGTCTTTGACCACCTCTACGGGAAGAAGGTAGGCAAGACGGGAGAGGGCGGCTATTCCCGTCGATACGTCGGGCTCGGGGACCTGCAACTCCCCGGCCAGGGCCTGCCTCATTTCTTCTTTCAGCGGGTTGTGGAGCGCGGACCGGACGTCAGAATCTGAAAGCAGACCGAAGAGCGTATCGTCGGACGCCCCCTTCATTACGGCAGCCGCCAGAGACGTGAGAAGTTGACGGTGTTCACGCAGGGCCAGGTAGAGGGCGGCGGCGGTTTCCGGCTCGGTGGGCTGGCGCTGAAGGTCTTCTTGCAGCCCGACCCTGGTCCGTTTGAGAAGCATCCAGCGCTCTTCGGACAGCCCTAAAGCTCCTCTTCGCGAGTCAGCAAGTCGTGCTGGCCGATGGCGCGGAGGTAGTCCCTTACGTTGTCGCCGGAATCGTCGGACCCTTCAACGACGCGCAGCGTGGTCTCGGTGTCGGACGGGGCGAAGGGAGTCTCGGTATCGTCGCCGTCCGGAGCTTCGAGTGAGTGTGGAGTTAGGCGCTCGTTGTCAGGCAATAGAGATACCCGGTAATCCTCTTGTGGGCTATTCGTTGGGAAACCGATCTGTTCACCGACATCGGCGACGCCGGACAGTGCGGACACGTGACACAGACGCGACCCATGCCCCGAATTCCGTACCCTGCCAGTATATCATCCGAGGAAACTTGGCTACCTAACTCCCGTCGTTGGAAGCCGATCGCCCCACTTTCAAAAGGTCGGACCAACGGCGGCAGGCCGGTGACAGCTTATCGCTCCACCAATCACGAATCTCTCAAACTTGCCGATGGTAGTAGGTACGCTAAGAGGTGGTCCCGGTCTGCGGTTGCACACGATTGCACGAGTCGGCCGGGGCGTTCCCGACAAAATGAAAGGCCCGTGGATATCCACGGGCCTTTCTACGTTTCGATGGTAGCGGGGGCAGGACTCGAACCTGCGACCTTTGGGTTATGAGCCCAACGAGCTGCCGCTGCTCCACCCCGC
>JAQBTI010000029.1 GCA_027624995.1 Chloroflexota bacterium | reverse complement strand
AATAGTGCCCTCAATTACCATTCTGAGCGATGTACCTTGACCTCCACAGCCACTCCGTGTCGTCCGACGACTCCCGCGCCACGGTCGAGCAATTCGTCAAGTGGGTAGGTGTCCTGCGAAAGAAGGGCCGGCAGATCGACGGGTTCGTCCTCACGGAGCATCGGGGCTTCGACTTCGACAAGGACTATACGGCTCTGGCCCACGATAGCGGCGTCTTGATCCTCAAAGGCTCGGAACTAGACACGAGCCATGGTCACTTCCTCGTTTACGGGGTAACCGAGGACATGGCGAATCGGGTCGACTTCTCCCACGTTGGGGTTGACGCCATCGGACTGATGCACGCGGCCGACGAGTGCGGCGCCATCGCCGTGCCTGCCCATCCGGGACGGTTTGGCGTCGGCCTGTACGAGTACTACGAAGGTAGCGACCTGAGCGCGGTCCGGGTGGTCGAGCATCTGAACGGCAGCAACCGGCCCGGAGAGCAGGAGCGAGCTGAGGAGCTAATCGAACGCCACGGATACTCGGGCACGGGCGGCAGCGACGCCCACCTTGTGAGCGCCATCGGTACCTGCATGACCGAGTTCGACCGCGAAATCTCCGACGAAAGCGAACTGGTGGAGCATCTTAGGTCCGGGGGGTTTCGGGCCGTTCGGCTCGAGGAGACCGGGGAAACCATCTGAGGAGGAGCATGTGACAACCGACGACGAAATCCAATACAACAGATCACTGCTGGGCGTCGAACACGAGGTTGGAGTGTTCGAGGTGACCAAGGAAAAGATCTTGGGGTTCGCCATCTCCACGGGCGAGACCGATCCCGTATTTGTCGACGAGGAGAAGGCCAAGGAGTCGAAGTACGGCGGGTTGATCGCCCCTCCGACCTTCTGCAACATCTTCGCCGGGGACATCAAGCGACCGGACATTGGGCTGGAGTTTGGAGACCTCGGCTTTCATGCCGGGCAGGCCATCGAATACAAGAATCCCGTCCGGCCAGGGGACACTCTGTCGGCGAAGACCAAGCTCAAAGAGGTCTACCCGAAGACCGGGCGGTCGGGGAAGATGGTCTTCGAGGTCTGGGAGACGAGCTTTACCAATCAGCGGGGAGACACGGCCGCCACGGTGCGGGAGTCCTTCGTGCACAGGAGCAAGACCTAATCATGACTTCGGATACGCGCTACTACGAAGATGTCGACGTGGGCGACGATATCGGCCCCATCGAAAGGGCCATCAACCACGGGCAGGTCGTGGAGTTCGTAAAGGCATGGACGAACGACACGAAGCCCACGAGGTTCAACGACCCCGAGACTGCCGCAAACGAAGGTCTGGCCGGGCCGATCGTACCCGGTGTGATGACTATGGCCTTCATATCGCGTTTACTGACCGAGTGGGCGCCGGGTGTGAGCCTGAACACGCTCGACGTCGTGTTTAGGCAGCTGGTCCTGCACGATGTCGTACACACGCTGAGCGGTATAGTCACAGACAAAGGGATGATCGAGGGACGGTCCGAGGTGCAGTGCGACGTCTTCCTTGCGGACCCTGAAGGCACGCGCTTGATCATCGGTAAAGCGATCCTGGAGCTGCCTTCCAGGGAGAGCTAGGTCTGAGCTGATCGAAGGGCGTACCAAGACCGGCGACACTCTAGCGCCGATTGGTAGTGCCCCACCCCGCCAGACCCTTCGCTCCGCTCAGGGTGAAATGGGAGACCAGGGTGACACGGAGGAGCCCACCACGATCGGGGGAAAACGGACAGCGGGACCGGCTAGGGCGCCATCATCGTGCCGCCGTTCAGGTTGATCGACTGGCCGTGTATCCAGGAAGCGGCCTCGGTGCATAGGTAGGCGATTACGCCGCCCACTTCCTCGTCGGTCCCCGCCCTGCGTATCGGAATCTGGGCCTCCATATTCTTCCACTTCTCTCCCCGGCCGATGTCATCGACGCGAGACGTGTCAACAGCGCCCGGACAGACGCAGTTGACGTTTATGCCGTGCGGGCCCAGCTCCTGAGCTAGCGACTGGGTCATCCCCACCTGGGCGAAGCAGGCGGCGTTGTATGCAAGGGCGTTTGCCCCTCCATGCTTGCCCGCCCCGGACGACACGAAGACTATGCCCCCACCCTCCCCTTGCTCGATCATGGCCTTGGCCGCCTCTCTGCTACAGAAGACCCCACCATTGATCTTCACGTCCAACACCTTCTGCAGTATGTCGGCGTCCAGGTCGAAAACGGGCACCCTGTCCGGCCCGCGAGCGAATGCCGCGTTGTTGACCAAGAAGTCGACTCGACCGAACTCCTCCAGAGTACGGGCCATCATGCCTTTTACCTGGTCTTCGCTCGACACGTCGACTACGAGCGGAAGGGCACGCGTTCCCAGCGCACGAACCTGTTCCGCAGTGCTCTCGATATCGCGCCAGCCGACCGCCTTCTCGTCGTCGGGATACCGCGCCGGATTCCGGCCCGTGCCGGTTACGACGAGGTCGGCGCCCAGTTTGGCGAACGCGATAGCGGCCCCCCGGCCTATTCCTCTCAGCCGGCCAGCCCCGGTGACGATCGCTACCTTTCCTTCGAATTCAGGCATCCGGTCCCTCCTCTTGGTCGTTTTGGAGCTTCTCAGTGAGCCAGCCGCGGAGGAGCTTGTGCACCTCATCCTTGCACTGCCGCAGTCCATGGCCCGCGCCGGGATAGATGACCAGCTCCTTGGGTTCTCGCGCCCATTCGTAGATGGCCTGGGAACATTCTACAGGCAGGTTCCTGTCGTTTGCTCCGTGGACCAGCAGCAACGGCCTGGGTGATACGTCGGACACGTCTCTTGCTCCCAGGGTCTGGCTCGAAAGGGCCACGACGGCCTTCACCTGCGGGCTGCGAGGTGCGGCCGAGATGACGACCGCTCCGCCGAGCGAATGGCCGATTAGCGCCAGTTTGTCGTATCCGGCGGAGCCCAGATATGCGACTCCAGCCAGCGTGTCGTAGACGCACTCCTCGAACTCCGTCGGGTGGCGGTAGTTGACTCTCAGAGACGCGATCTCGCCTTTCAGTTCCTCGGACATGGAACGATAGATGGAGTCGGCAGGCCCGTCGAATCCGCCGTGTATCCCCCAAACCCAGACTATCGCGCTGCGAGTGGCGCCGTCCTCGTGCAGAATGGCCTGGACATCGCCGCGCTCCGTGCCGATGAGCCGGCCTCTGCCTGGCTGGCCCTCCGGGGGTTGCCATTCCGAGACGCTGTTGATCATCATGACTCGTGTAGGTACGGACTCATGTCTGCACCGTCTTGCCCGCTCGGAGGGCGCACAGGCGGGTAACAGGCGGGTGCGCCCCTACAGGTCCGGGCGCATCCGGTGCCATTCTGTGGCCTGTTCGTAGGCGTAGGCCGCGCGGAACAGGGTCTCCTCACCCAGAGGAGGGCCTAAGAACTGGAGTCCGACGGGCAGTCCCTCGACGATGCCGCCAGGGACCGAGATGGCGGGGATGCCCGCGATGTTGGCTGGCATCGTCAAGATGTCGTTCAGGTACATCTGGACTGGGTCCGCAGTCTTTTCGCCGAGCTTGAACGCCACGGACGGAGACGTGGGGGTCACCAGAGCGTCAAATCGCTGAAAGGCATCTCGAAATTCCAGAGCGATCAGCGTCCGCACCTTCTGCGCCTTCAGATAGTAGGCGTCGTAGTATCCGGTCGAGAGTGCGTAAGTGCCCAGCATGATGCGCCGTTTGACTTCGGGACCGAATCCGTCCTGGCGCGTCTTGTCGAGGGCATCCCACATCCCGTCAGCCTCTGCCGCCGAGTATCCATACTTCACGCCGTCGTAACGGGCGAGGTTTGCCGATGCCTCGGACGGCGCGATTATGTAGTACACAGCGAGTGCGTGTTCAGTGTTGGGCAGAGAGGTCTCCTCGACCTTTGCGCCCAGCTCCTCCAGGACGCCGATCGCAGTCCGTACGGCCTCCTCGACGCCTGGCTCCAGTCCCTCGACGAAGTACTCCTTCGGAACCCCGATACGGAGTCCCTTCAGATCGGGCAACAGCGCTCGAGAGTAGTCCGGTGGGTCGTAGCGTATCGACGTTGAGTCGTTGCGGTCGTGGCCTGCTATCGCGTTCAGGACGAGCGCGGAGTCGGTCACGTTCTTGGTGAGGGGGCCGATCTGGTCGAGCGAGCTGGCGAAGGCAATGAGACCATAGCGGCTGACGAGCCCGTATGTGGGCTTGAGGCCGACCACGCCGCATAGGGCTGCGGGCTGTCGGATGCTGCCACCGGTGTCTGAGCCCAGGGAAAAGACGCACTCGTCTGCGGCCACCGCAGCGGCTGGACCACCGCTGCTGCCCCCGGGGACCCGGTCCAAGTCCCAGGGGTTCCGCGTAGGGAATAGGGCGGAATTTTCCGTCGACGAGCCCATAGCGAACTCGTCCATGTTCCCCTTGCCCACAAGCACCGCGCCTTCTAGTTGTAACCGAGCGACCACAGTTGCGTCGTAAGGCGGAATGAAGTCTTGGAGCATATGCGAGGCGCAGGTCGTCGGGACCCCCCGGGTGCACATGTTGTCCTTGATTTGCATCGGCACGCCGGTTAGGGGTCCGTTGTCTCCATCAGCAATACGCCGGTCTGCGCTAAGCGCCTGCGCCATCGCCTCGTCCTCGGTGACCGTCACGAATGCATTGACGCGGCCATCGACCTCTCGGATTCGGTCGAGGACGGCCCGGGTTAGCTCGTAGGACGAGACCTCACCACGATCGAGGAGGGTCTTTGCTGCCTGCACGCTGAGGCCTAAGACGTCAGAAGAGTTCATTCGACCATACCGGCTGGAGCGAGAATTGCGTGGGTCCGCTGCCTAATGATCGCCAAGGACGGCCCTCACCCTGACGAAATCGCCCTCCTTTGAGGGCGCATTGGCGAGGACGTCCTCTCGCAGCAGGGAGTCTCGAACCTCGTCGTCTCTCATGACCGAGTCCACGTCGACCGAGTGGCGGGTGGGTTCGACGCCGTCGGTGTCCACCTGGCCAAGCGCGTCGAAGCTTTCGAGGATGTGCGACAACTGGTCGCGCATGAGTTCCAGCTCGGCGTCCGTCATCCCAATCCGCGCCAGAGCGGCCACGTGTCGGACCTCTTCTATCGTCAGCTTCACGTCGTACCTCTGCTCATATTGGTGTGCAGTGTAGCAAACGGGTCAGAGCCGCTCAACAGGAGCCGAGAAACCAGTCGGTCCGACTGATAGAGCCTCCCCGATGGCTGGTCAGAAAAGCTAGAAGTCGACGGGCGCCCCGCGCCCCGAATCGATCTTCGGACCGGAGAATAAGAATGCTATCCATCTCATTTGAGAAGACGACGCTGTCCAACGGCCTTGATCTAATCCTTCACGAGGACCATTCGTTGCCCATCGTCGCCGTCAACGTTTGGTACCACGTCGGCTCTAAGGACGAAGAGGTCGGCCGGACCGGGTTTGCCCATCTGTTCGAACATATGATGTTCGCCGGGTCAAAAAACCACGACAGCAGCTTCTTCGAGCCTCTTCAGAAGGTCGGCGCGGACCTCAACGGCTCAACATCTTCGGACAGAACCAACTATTGGGTCAACGTACCCTCCAATTACCTGGACCTGGTGCTCTGGCTGGAGTCCGACCGGATGGGCTTTCTGCTGGACGCCATGGACCAGAAGAAGTTCGACATACAGCGCGACGTGGTCAAGAATGAGCGCAGACAGAGTTACGAAAACAGGCCCTACGGAATGGCCTACCTCAAGCTGTTGCCGGCGCTCTTCCCTCCGCCTCATCCCTATAGCTGGCCGACCATCGGCTCCCAGGAAGACCTGGATGAAGCCGAGCTGGACGACATAAAGGACTTCTTCAGGCGCTATTACGCCCCTTCAAACGCCAGCCTCGCGATCACAGGCGACTTCGACCCGGATGCCGTTAGGACACTCGTGGACAAGTACTTCGGAGACATTCCACCCGGACCGCCGATCAGCCGGGTCGGACGAATGGACTCGAGCCTCCGCGGTCATGTTTCCATTGCTCTGCCTGATAAGGTGCAGCTCCCGAGGCTCTACCTGGCCTGGCCGACAGTCCCGGCATTCGACAGAAACGAGTCAGGTCTCGAACTGCTGTCCATGGTTCTGGCAGACGGGAAGAGTTCAAGGCTCTACCGATCGCTGGTCTACGAGCGACAGATCGCCCGCGACGTGTCTGCCTCCCAGGATGGACAGGAGATTGCTGGAGACTTCTCCATTCAGATTACGGCCAGCCCGGGCCACTCATTGGAAGAGATCGAAGCGGCAGTCTGGGGCGAGGTTGAGCGCCTGAAAGACGAGCCGCCAAGCGATATGGATCTCGAACGGGCAAAGAATCGAATCCAGAGCCAGCGTGTCAGACAACTCGAAAGACTGGGAGGCTTCGGGGGAAGGGCCGACCAACTCAACTACTACAACGTCATGGCTACCGACCCCGGCGCAATCAATACGGACCTGGAACGCTACATGGCAGCCAGCGTCGAGGACGTCCAGTCGGCGCTCGGCGTCTTTGAACGGAGTCACGTCAAGCTCTCGGTGGTGCCGGAGGAGTCCCTGAAGCCGACGACCTCTCCCGTGGACCGGAAGCTCATGCCTGCGGCTTCCGGGCAGCCGTCGTTCACTCCTCCCGTCCCCACTAGGACACGTCTCGAAAACGGCCTGAACGTTGTAACTGTCCCTAGGTTCGGAATTCCGACGGTCGCGTTTGGGCTGGTGATGAATACCGGAGCAGCAAGCGACCCTCTGGAGCTTCCCGGCCTGGCCAGCATGGTAGCTTCGATGCTGGATGAAGGGACGACGAGCAGGACGAGTCAGGAGATCTCGGACCAGATGGAGTTCCTCGGTACGCACTTATCAGCCGAGGCATCTCGCGAGTATGCCGTCATCAGTGTCGAGGCACTGACCCAACACTCGGGCACCGCCCTGGAGATCGCGGCCGACGTCGCCCGTAACCCCACCTTCCCCGAGAACGAGCTGGACCGGGTCCGCAAGGAGCGGCTTACTGACCTGCGACGCATACCGGACGTCCCGACGACCATCGCTTCGAGAGCGTCGCGCTCACTCCTGTACGGGCCTGACACCGGATACGGGCACCCGATGTCGGGAACCGAGCGTTCGGTCGAGCGGATCTCCCGCGACCGGCTTACCGATCACTTCGGCAGGCATTTCGGCCCGTCCGAGGCCACGCTGATCGTTGTTGGGGACCTGGACGAATCGGAAGCTAAGTCAAAGGCCGAATCTCTGTTCGGAGACTGGACCGGGCAGACGACCACTGCCCGAAGGGACGCGGAAGCCGAGAGCGTGGCCGTTGGCAGTACCATCTACCTCGCGGACAAGGCCGGAGCGCCTCAGTCGGTGATCCGGGCCGGTCACGTCACGATTCCCCGCCACCATGAGGACTACTTGGCCCTCAATGTCTTCAACTACATCTTCGGCGGGCAGTTTACGGCGCGCCTAAACATGAACCTGCGCGAAGAAAAAGGCTACAGCTATGGTTACACGTCGTCCATAGAATGGCTCAAGGGACCGTCGGCGTTGATGGCCGGCGGCTCGGTCCAGACCGAGGTCACCGCAAAGGCCATCGTGGAGACCCTCAAAGAGATCTCCGACATCCGGGGACCGCGTCCTGTAACTCGCGAGGAGTTCGACGACGCTCGTGACGGCATCTTAAGAGGGCTGGCGTCGCAATTCGAGACCAACTCTCAGACGCTACAGCGTGTAGTCCTCCTGGAGGTCTTCGGTCTTCCCCTGGACTATTTCTCGACGTACGCCGAACAGATCGAGGCGTTGACTCTGGAAGACATCCACCGGGTCGCGGCGGAAAGGCTCGACGAAGAGCACCTCACCATCCTTGTCGTAGGGGACCGTTCCACGGTCGAGTCGGAGCTGCGCGAGATCGGCCTTCCGGTGGTGCCCGTCGACTACGAAGGGCACCCCCTGGAGTAGGTGCCCCGCTAGTCCGCGCCTCGGATATGAAAGCTGTCGTTGAGACAGACCGGCTTCCAGCCCTCACGGTTGAACACGAACCGCGAGATGGAGCAGTTTTCGATGCCGAGCCGGCCGATGTGGACCTCGTCAAAGCCCATTATGTAGTGGAACAGGCACCGCCCCGCCGCGCCGTGGCCTATGACGGCGATCTTCAGAGACTGCGGCGTGCTGACCAGTTCCTCGTTGTAGATGATCTCGTCCTCGAGCCAGCCCGCGACCCGGCGTTGGACCATGCGAAACGACTCTCCCTCGGGTGGCACAAAGTGGGACCCTTTTCCGCGCATGTAGGCCACCATTTCCGGCGTCATCACGTCGTCAGCGAGGACGCCACTCCATCCTGGCATCTGCTGCTCAATTAGCGCGTCGACCCTGGGAAACGACCTGTCACCGTCCCCCATTGCCGCCAGCATATTCTCGGTGGTCTGGACCGTGCGGATCATGCTGGAGCTGTATACACGATCGAACTTAACACCCTCGGCTTTTAGGCGAATGCCCAGAAGCTCGGCCTGCCTGACGCCACGCTCTGTAAGCGGCGAGTTGAGATTCGCGCCGGCGATGTAGCCGGGGGTGGCGTTGGACTGCGATTCGCCGTGCCGAAGATAGTAGATCTCGCACTCGAAGTCTTTGTGTATCATCTGGCTCCTTTTCACCGGCGCATTTGGAAGTTTGTATTACGGGCCCGACCGTAAGTCAAGGATGGACTAATGAGCGCCCCCAAGGGACGACACCAGCCAACGATGGTATTTCGAGCCTCGGGGCGAGGGATCTACAGCGCTCGCCTTGAGATCACTTCTGTTGGGGAGCGACGGTTCTAGATTCCTCTGTCGCTCCGCTCCCTCGGAAAACACGTGATCCGTTCGCAGGTTCCGACCCATTAGCCGACGCCCCCTGTGACTGAGGAGTTCCCCTTCTGGTTTCTTCCATCGGTGTCCCAGATGGGACTATAATGTCGCCTGCACCGACTAGCAAATTTGGAGGTAGGCAATGGGAAACCGATTGGAAGGCAAGGTGGCGGTGGTGACCGGTGGCGGCAGGGGCATCGGCCGCGGCGTGGCCTTGCTGCTGGCTGAAGAAGGAGCGTCCGTGGTCGTAAACGACCTTGGTTGCGACGTGGACGGAGGCGGGTCGAGCCACGCCCCGGCCGACGGCGTAGTCCAGGAGATAAAGGCCCTCGGAGGCAAGGCGGTCGCCAACTACGACGACGTCGCCTTGATGGACGGAGGCGAGAGCGTGGTACAGGCGGCCGTGGACAACTACGGTCAGATTGACATCCTGGTCACGTGCGCGGGCATCCTCAGGCAGGGGATGATCTATCAGACCACTCCTGCGGATTTCGACCTGGTCATGAAATACAACGCGAAGGCCACATTTACGGTGACGAAGTTCGCTACGATCCTGATGCGGCAACAACGCAGCGGGCGGATAGTCCACATGACCTCAGACGCCGGGCTTGGCGACATAGGGATGTCGAGCTATGCGGCCGCGTCGGAAGCGATACTCGGCCTGTCCCGTTCGACCTCCCTAGCCATGGGCAAGTACGGGGTCACCTGCAATGCGATCTCGCCGATGGTTGAGACCAGGCAGTTCCCAGGTACCGTCGACGAGTACCGCGTCGCGGCCGGGGCTGAGCCCACACGCGACCAGAGAGCCGGCATAGGACCGTCGCCTGAATTCTCGCGATGGGAAGGGCCCGGCCACCCCGACGACCCCGACAACGTAGCGCCCTTGGTCGTATACCTTTGCACATCCGCGGCACCCAACATAAACGCGTACTGCTTCGGCGTCCGCCGGGGCGGGATCTTCCTTTACGCCAACCCGGACGTAGACAGGTCTATTCAAAAGACCGGCAAGTTCACTATGGACGAGCTCGACGTACTGGTGCCGCAACTGATCGGCCCCGGCCTCTCGTCGGCCTAATACTCGAATCCAGACATACACTAGACCAGCGAGGTTCAAAGATGGGAAACCGATTAGAAGGCAGAGTTGCAATAGTGACCGGCTCGGGGCGCGGAATCGGCAGGGGCGTCGCCCTGCAGTTGGCAGAGGAAGGTGCCTCGGTCGTCGTCAACGACCTGGGAGTAGCGGTGGATGGCTCGGAGCCGTCCGGAGGGCCGGCCGACGACGTGGTCAAGGAGATCAGGGACGCGGGCGGCACCGCCGTCGCAGCCTACGACTCAGTCGCGGAATACGACTCGGCCGGGAAGATAGTCCAGGTCGCCCTGGACAACTACGGCAAGGTTGACATCCTGGTCCACCTGGCCGGCATCCTGAGGGACCGCATGGTCTTCAACATGACTGAGCACGAGTGGGACGGGGTCCTCCAGGTCCACCTTTACGGGGCATTCAACATGGTCCGGAACACAGTCCCGCACATGATGGAGCAGCGCTACGGGCGGATCGTTATCTTCTCGTCCGGGTCTGGACTTGGCTCGGCAGGCCAGGCCAACTACGCCGCGGCCAAAGAAGGACAGGTGGGGTTTTCTCGCGCGTTGGCCGGGGAACTCGGTTCCTACGGAATTACCGTGAACGCCGTCTATCCGGGCGGCAATACACGAATGGCCGATGCCATTCCGGCCGGGTCTCGGGAGCGGTACCGCGAGATGGCCAGGGCCGAGTTCGAGGCTAAGGGCTTGCCTTACGTAGATATGCCGGACGAGGCCAGCGACCCTTTGACCAACGCTCCGAAAGCCGTCTATCTGTGCACCGAGGCCGCCGGTAACATTACCGGTCAGGTGATCGGAGTCAGCGGGTGGCCTATGGACCTCTACTTCGCCCGCCACGTGGTACAGAGCATCAACAAAGAAGGCCGGTGGACATTGGATGAGCTGGACGAGGTCATGCCGCTGACGATCGGCAGAGAGCTTCCAAACCGGGCACCGGCGGAGCCGCCTCGCCAGTAGGGCGGTCAGTTAGCGCGTGTAACGCTGTCGGGGCGACCCAGAGGCTCGCCCCGACGTTTTAGTTACGCCATCGCATAGCTAGCTGGAGCCGAGGAGCCAGGTCGCTCCATAATATGCCGCCAGGGCTATGCCCGTGACCTTGATCGTCTTGCCCACGAGGACATAGAGAAGGAACTTGTGGGCCGCGTATTTGAGCGCCCCCGCCCACACCAGCGACATCGAAAGGGACGGGCAACGCCGCGAACGTGAACAGTGCGGCGCCGGTCCAGCGCGCGGTCAGTGCCCTCATGCGCTCGTAGACCTCGCCTCCCTCCACAACACGGCGACCCTTCAGTCCCAGGTAGTATCCGGTTAGCTCGCCCAAAGCAGCCCCGGTCCCGCTGAGAATCCCGAGGACCCAGGGGTTGAGCGTTGCACCCGCAGCAAAGGTGTATGCGTGAGCCGGGGTCGGCACCAGGATCACCACGGTGTTCCCCAACTCGGCCAAGAACACGCCTGCGTAGCCCCACGCTCCGGTCCCAACAAGCGAGTCCCGGAATTGGACCAGAACGACCGCCACCAGGACCATGACAGCGACCGAACCGACGGTTGTCGCAACTGCTCCGACTGCGGGAGTCCAGCTCCGATCGGTCCGGGCGGTTTCGCGTTGTATGCCTGCGGTGGCTTCTAGCATGGCGATGGCTTTCATATGTTGTCCTACTACTACGTTAGATGAGGCACAGCGCAAAAGGAATCGTCGAAACGAAGGATTCTTGTCTGGCGGAGGCTGTGACTCAGGCCTTTCAGAAGGGGATCATAAGACTGTAGCTCCACACCGGGCGTGGCTGACGGTATCAGTCGCAGACTCTCACGCCCACTGATCCTTTTCTCAGTATCAAAAGGGGTGTTGTACCGTGCGGAGTTACTAGCATTTTGCTGATCCTCGTAGGGCGTAGAGCCGTACGCTCTACTGTTTGCCGAAATGACACGGTAAGGCGCCGCACCAGGCCACGACCCTTCCCGAATCAGCGACCACAATCACTGTCTCCATGTTGCTTTCCGCCTGTTCGTGCCTATGGTAGACTTGCACGAATACGCTTAATTGACTACGTTGCCGCCGACCGAGAGGAGTCCCAATGAACTGGCTTGACATCGTGATCCTTGTCGTCATCGCGCTAGGTGCCTTCAGGGGTATGAGCGTTGGCATCATCGGCGCTGCCATCGTAGCTGCCGGAGGCTTCGTGGGCTGGATGCTCGCCGGACAGTTGAGCGATGACATCGGTGGGATCTTCGACGACCTGTCCAACGACACTCTAGTGACGACGGTCTCGTACGTGGTCATAATCGCCGCCTCCATCGCCGTGGCGAGCTACCTCGGCAAGATCATCCGCCCAATACTCACGGTCGCCACGCTGGGCCTGTCTGCCATGGTGGACAAGCTGGGCGGGCTCGCCCTCGGTGTCGTCTTCGGCGTCGCGGTGGCGAGCGCGCTGATCGTCGTCATGGCCCGATTCACCTATGACTTCGAGCTCCCGGACGAGGGTCTCGCGGGTAGCGTTGCGGGGTCGGTTGGAAGTCAGGTACCCCTGGCCGAAAAGGTGGAAGAGACCAAGGAAACGCTGGAGGACGTACTGGCCGGGTCGGCCATCGTACCGGTGTTCGTCGACATCGTAGACGCGGTCCCTGCAAGCGCGATGGGATTCGTGCCTTCCGATTTCAAGGCGTCGCTTGACATACTAAAAGAGAAGATCGACGAGGAGTAGTAGTGGTCTCGATCGACACAGTGGCTCCCCCCGCAGAGGCGGGAAACGGACAGCCGCTGGCGTCACCCGTTCTGGTACTGAACCAGAACTACCAGCCGTTGAACATATGCAACGGCCGTCGTGCGGTGCTGCTCCTCTTCCGAGGCAAGGCCGAGCTACTCACCAATGGCAGGGGCGAGGTCCGCAGCGTGTCCACGGCCATGCCCAATCCATCGGTGATAAGGCTTGTGTACATGGTGAAGCGGCCCTTGATGAGCCGGCGCCTGTCACGGAGGGCCGTCTTCTACCGAGACGGATTCGCCTGCCAGTACTGCGGCCTGGAGACGCGGGAGTTGACGCTGGACCACGTCATGCCCCGTTCCAAAGGCGGCCCGCACGTTTGGGAGAACGTCGTCAGCTCCTGCATACCATGTAATCACAAGAAGGCGGGCCTGACGCTCAAGGAAGCCAACCTGAAGCTCAAGCGGAAGGCCGCCGCGCCGCGCCCGAACCCCTACTATATCTTCCACCACAGGACGATCCTCGAAGAGTGGCGACCGTTCATGCCCTGGGTGGAGTCCTAGCCCAAGGGACCCTCACCTTAGTCCAATTCAGCTATATCGGGTGCAAGAGCGTAGGGCTGCGATGAGAAGTAACATTTTCCTCATCGGCTTCCAAGGTTCCGGCAAGACCACTGTCGGTGAAATCGTAGCTGAGCAACTCACCTGGGATTTCATCGACCTTGATGAAGAGGTCACTAGATCCCAGGGTAGATCAATCCGCGCGATTCGGAACAAGCACGGGGTCCCCTACCACCGGCAGCTCGAGAGCAGGTTGTTAGAGAAGGTTTGCCGGTCCGAGTGGCAAGTTGTCGCGTCTGGTGCTAGTACCGTTCTCAGTGAGCACAATTGGGAGTTGATGTGCAAGAACGGATTTGTTGTCTGTTTGGAAGCTAGTGCGGAAACCATCCTAACTAGACTTACCCAAAAGTATCCCAATGGTGTTTGGATTGCTCAGGGTCCGGAGAGGTTACGTCAATAGGTGTGTAAACGACATCAGGCGGCGACCTCCTCAACGATAGCCTCGATGGCC
>JAQBTI010000028.1 GCA_027624995.1 Chloroflexota bacterium | reverse complement strand
GGCGAGTTCGAGGTGATAGATACCCTCAAAGGGCGCGACATCTACGACGACCTGGAGGAGGCCACCGATCGCGCCGAGGACGCCTCAGACATACTCGAAGGTATCGTTCTCAAGAACTCCTGATGACGGCCCCCCGCTTAGTTCAGATATCACAACCTACCTGGCCTAATCGATGATTGACCAGGCCTCTCTTCTGTTTCTAGTCATCGTCATCGCCATCGCCCTGACGTTCGAGTTTGCCAACGGCTTTAACGATGCGGCCAATGCCGTAGCCACGGTCGTGTCAACCCGCGTCATGTCTCCGACCGCGGCCGTGGCCATGGCCGGGATCATGAATTTCCTGGGAGCGGTCTCGGGCACTGGCGTGGCGAAGGCCGTGGGCAAGGGAGTCGTCGATCCCGACGGTATTACTCTACTGACAGTAGCCGGCGGAGTTGCCGCCGCTGCGATCTGGGTGTTTGTTGCGACGCGACTGGGCATGCCAGTCAGCGGAAGTCACAGCCTGATCGCCGGCATCGCCGGCGCTGGGATTGCCGAGGCCGGCTTGGGAGTACTGGTCGGCTCCGGCATACAGAAGATTCTTCTGGGGTTGGCATTCTCGCCGATCCTCGGCCTCGCGGCCGGCTTCGGTATCATGCTTACACTCTACTGGGTGCTTCGCGGGGTGACGCCGGCGGTAATCTCAACGGTCTTCGGAAAGCTTCAGATGGTCACGGCCGCTGCCGTCGCCTTCAGTCACGGTTCCAACGACGCCCAAAAAACCATGGGCGTAATAACGCTGGGACTTTTCGTAAACGGGCGAATCGATAGTTTCGAAATCCCATTCTGGGTCATCGTGACCTCAGCCACTGTCATGGCCGCGGGAACATATATGGGTGGGGCCAGAGTCATCCGCACGCTCGGTGTGCGGATCATCGCGATGAGGCCGGTCCACGGATTCGCTGCTTAGAGCGCCGCGGCGAGCGTGATCGAACTGGCGACGCGGACCGGTGTGCCCGTCAGCACGACGCACGTCATTACGTCCTCCATCCTCGGGATGGGCTCGACGCGCCGCCTCTCGGCGGTCCGCTGGGGCGTAGCCAAGAGTATCGTCTATGCGTGGATTCTGACTTTCCCTATCTGCGGCCTCCTGGGGGCGGCCCTGTACTGGGTCATGAAGCTGATCACTTCAAGCTGACCTGCAAGATACCCACCGGCGTCACAGCGCTGGCCTCGCGGGGGCGCTTGACCCCCATCCTTTGAGCCCGTATATTACCGGGGTGCGACGGCTGGGCCATCCCCGCCGCGACTACCCCAAGATCTGGAGACTGATAACCATGACGTTCGGAAGCGGTGACTTTAGATATGAAGTGATCAAAGGCTGGGGTGACCTCCCTCCCGGATACAAGCTCTTCCAGGTTGCGGGCGTGGCCGTGGACGCCGCCGACCGGGTCTTTGCCTACAACCGAAGCGATCACAAGCTCATCGTGTTCAATCGCGACGGCAGTTTCGTAAAGGCCTGGAAAAACACCACCAGCGTCCCTCACGGGATGCGCATCGGCCCAGATGGAAACATATATCTAGTGGACCAGGCCTCCCATGTCGTCCTGAAGTACTCGCCTGACGAGGAGCTGCTTCTGACGCTGGGTAACCGCAACCAGCCATCTGACACCGGGTACGGCGAGCACAAGGTGGTCAAACGGGCGGCGGGGCCCTTCAACAACCCGACCGGTGGTGCAGTCAACGAGGCCGGGGAGATATTCATCTCGGACGGCTACGGCAACTGCCGCGTGCACAAGTACAGTCCGCAGGGCGAGCTGCTGAAGTCCTGGGGCGTGCCCGGTACTGAGGGGCCCGGCGAGTTCCTCCTCCCGCACGGAATCGATCTGGACAAGCAGGGCAGGCTATTGGTGGCGGACAGGGAGAATCATCGTATCCAGCTTTTCACTCAGGATGGCGAGCATCTCGACACTTGGACTGGGTTCCGGCAGCCCTGCTCAATAACCGTAGGCCCGGACGGCACCGTCTACGTTCCTGAGCTTGGTAGCCGAATGAGCATCCTGGACTCGGACGGGAACGTCCTGGCCCGATGGGGTGGCGAAGAGAGCAAAGCGGCCGGCGAGTTCATCGCGCCCCACGGCGCGGCGGTAGACTCGCGAGGCGACCTTTACGTGGGCGAGGTCCTCGAGGGCAGCCGCCTCCAGAAGTTCGCCAGAGTTTAGCGCTACTGACAACTATCGTTTAGGCGACCCGCTGGGTCGCCCGATTTAGAATCGAATACCAGCAGGAGATCAATACGTATGGACGGCAACAGGGCAATAGCAAAGATATTGAAGGCCGAGGGCATCGAATGGGTCGCTTGCTTCCCCGACCAGCCCATGATTGACGCGGTCGCCAAGGAGGGCATCAGGCCCATCCTCTGCCGGCAGGAGCGGGCCGGCGTGAACATGGCCGATGGATTTAGCAGGGTCAAGAATGGCCGAACGATCGGCGTATTTACGATGCAGGTCGGACCGGGTGCTGAAAACGCCTTCTCCGGAGTGGCACAGGCCTACGCAGACTCCGTTCCTATACTCCTTCTGCCGGGCGGCATCGAACGTGGCAAGTACGGCGTTCATCCGAGCTTCGACGCCGTTCCCAACTACCGGGGAGTCACTAAGTGGGCTGCCAATATCAACCTGGTTAGCCGCGTTCCCGAGCTAATGGGGTACGCCTTCAGTCAGCTCAATCACGGCCGCCCGGGACCTGTATTGATCGAGATACCCGGTGACGTCGGCAAAGACGAGTTTCCCGGGGCTAAGCTCAACTACAAGCCCGTTACCCGCCACCTGTCGGCGGGCAGCTCCGAGGATGTCCGTGACCTGGTCGCCGCATTGCTTAAGGCCTCCGACCCGGTCATAAACGCTGGACAGGGCATAATGTACGCCGAGGCCACCGACGAGTTAGTCGAGTTCGCAGAACTCACTCACATTCCCGTTACGACGACGCTGGCGGGTAAGAGCGGTTTCCCTGAAGACCACCGACTTTCGCTCGGAACGGCCGCGCACTCTATGACACAGATGGCCCACCACTTCATCAACAAAACGGACTTCGTCCTCGGGTTGGGCAGCAGCTTCACCATGTCCGTGTTCAACGCGACCATCCCTCAGGATGTCGTCACGGCACAGGTGACTAATTGCGCAGAGGACCTGAACAAGCAGTATCGCCCCTCCTATGGAGTCGTCGGCGACGCCAAGCTCGTTCTACAACAGATGATTGAGGAGGCCAAGCGCCAGCTCGGTGAGAACGGTCGGGAAGACGTAAACAAGGTCGTCGACGAGATTGCCAAGGTCCGGGCGGCCTGGATGAAGAAGTGGGACCCATTGCTGACATCGGATGAGGTGCCCATCAACCCTTACCGCGTGTTCACGGAGCTCGCCAAGTCCGTCAACGTCGCGGATACTATCGTCACCCACGACTCGGGTTACCCTCGGGACCAGCTCGTGCCGTTCTGGCAGACAGTCAAGCCCCGAGGCTATATCGGCTGGGGCAAGTCGACTCAACTCGGTTACGGCCTGGGTCTGACAATCGGAGCGAAGTTGGCAGCTCCGGAGAAGCACGCGATCAACATCATGGGGGATGCCGCCTTCGGCATGGCCGGACTGGACATAGAGACGGCCGTCAGGTCTGAGATCCCCATCCTGACCATCATTCTGAATAACAGCATCATGACCCACTACAGCTCGAACATGCCCTATGCGACGGAGCACTGGAAGCTGAACGAGCTGTCCGGCGACTACTCCAAGGTGGCGGAGGGGCTCGGGGCTCACTCTGAAAAGGTGACCACGCCAGACCAGATCGCACCGGCCATTAAGCGCGCGCTGGGTGCGAACTCCGAAGGGCAGCCCGCAGTCCTGGAGATAATCACGAAGGAAGAGGAGCGGGTCTCCAAGTTTTAGTCGACCCCCATCCTCCGGCAGGCGCAGGGCAGGCTCGAACCTTCCCCAATCGGTGGAAGGGACTTTGATCTCCTCCCTCTGGGGAGGAGCGACTGGGAGGTCACCGCGAGAAAGACCAGAATCGAGTCGACCGTCTTCGACGAATCGGGAACGGAGACCGCAAGCGGAGAGGTTGTTGCTGTATTGGTCCCTTCTACGTGAACCAATCCCGCGGGGCTTTTCTCAACGGGATAGGCGCCGCGGAAGCAAATCGTGGCCGAGCTTGACGGCTAAGCCGCAGCCGGCAGGATAGCTCGGGCGTCAGACCACAGCACAGGGTAGCCGGCGACTTCCGGCGTGAACACGAGGCTAACCTCTGGCTCCGAGCCTAATCCGCGACCCGTTTCTCAGCACGTGCTCGGTTGTGCCGATCTTGCCGTCGTTCACATAGGTCCCGTTGGCCGAGTTGAGGTCACGAAGTACGACACCGCGGGGCGTCTCAACGATATATGCATGCCGACGAGAGACGGTCGGGCCTTTTATCACAATGTCGTTTTGCCAGTGACGGCCCATTACGATGAGTCGGCTCGTCAGAGGTATCTTGGTACCATCCCAGGTACCGCCGATGACTGTCAGATGAGCTCCCTTGATATTCGGCATTTTGATCGCTCCTTTGTCGAGTCCTTGGACGGTTACCCGTCTCACTAATCAAGACGACAAAGGGCAGCGATTTGTTCCAAGGGGTATCCGGGGCGGCAAACGGCGTTGCACAGTACAATCCCTTATCCCGGCTCCCACCTCGGAGGGACGGGACATTACCTCCTACCCACAGGCGGCGATTGAGGTTGGGGTTAGCCCTTGAACAGGGCGGCCGGGCGTTCGATGGCCTGCTGGAGTCGCCGCATGAAGCTGGCTGCTACGGCACCGTCGATAACCTGGTGGTCGACAGTCAGGCTGAGCGTCATCATCTCGCGGACGACGATCTCACCGTCCTTGACCACGGGCTTGTCCACCGACCGACCGGCCCCCAGGATGGCGCTCTGGCCGGCGTTGAGAATGGGCGTGAAGCCATCCACACTGCCGAGGACGCTGATGGTGAACGTGCCACCTGCCAGGTCGTCGGCGCTGAGTTTCCCCTGGCGCGCGGCCTCCGCAAGCCTCTGGCCTTCTTCGGCTAACCCGGCTATACCCTTTGATCCTGCGTTCTTCAGCACGGGCACTATGAGACCGTCGTCGAGCGAAACGGCGACCCCGATGTTGGCCTCGTCAAAATACAAGACCGTGCCGTCATGCAGTAGGGTGTTCATGGCCGGTACGCGCTTGAGCGCCTCGGCACTGGCCTTTACTAGCACGTGGATCATCCCAATCGTCTTAGCGCTGTCGTTAGAGGCCTCCCGCCTAAGCCGCTGGGCCTCGGTAACGTCAACGTCCATCAGGAATGAGAGCTGAGCGGTCGAAGAGATACTGGAACGCATATGGTCGGCGATGGCCTTGCGCATCCCTCTAACCGGCACGGTCTTCGAGGGTGCGGGAAGGCCCGGTGGCAAGGGAGAGCCCTGCTCCGCGAAGTTCCGCACGTCGTCCTCTACGATCCTCCCGCGCGGCCCCGATGCGGTAACCTTGGCGAGATCGACGCCTAGCTTGGCTGCGAGACGCCGGGCTCCGGGGGTCGATGGAACAACGTCGCCGCTCGCGGCCGCGGGAGGGGCGGCCCTTGTCGCGACGGCGGGTCCCGCGGCTGAGGCCGGTACCGGCGTCGGTGGAGCGGGCGCTTCAGGTGCAGCCTCCCCGTCCGCGAGCAGGTAGGCCAGCACGCCGTCGACGGCGACGACCGAGCCCTCGCTGGCCACGGGGTGAAACGTACCGTTGCCGGTCGCCTCGAGGTCGTAGTTCAGCTTCTCGGTCTCGATCTCGGCAATGACCTCGCCCGCCGCAACCGGGTCTCCAGGCGCCTTGGTCCACCTGTTAACAATACCCTCTACCATGATCTGCCCCAGCTTGGGCATCACGACGGTAACGGCCACAGTCTACCTCCTGAGTATGCTGGCTACTCCAGGACCGCTATCGCCGCCGCCACAACCTTTTCTTTCGACGGGATGAAGAGCGGTTCCAGGACGGTGCTATACGGCACCGAAGAATGCGGGGGCGTCACCCTCGTAGGCGGCGCATCCAGGTAGTCGAAAGCCTGCTCCGCAACTAGAGCGGAAACATCGCTTGCGAAGCTGCATCTGGGGTAGTCCTCATCGACGATCACGATCTTGCGTGTCTTCTTTACGGATTCCAGGATGGTCTCGTCGTCCATGGGTGAGACCGACAACAGATCTATCACCTCTGCCGAGTACCCCAGGGACGCCAGCTCTTCGGCAGCCTGCAGGCATATTTGCGTCATGTAGCCGACGCCGGTCAAGGTGATGTCCGAGCCCTTTCGGGACACGTTGGCCTTACCGATCGGCACCTCGTACATCCTCTCCGGCACCTCGGGCCCAGCCCTCAGGCCCATGAGCATCTTATGGTTGAAGATAATGACCGGGTCGTTGTCCCGGAGGGCGGAAATGTACAGCCCCTTGGCGGTGTAGGGATCGGACGGCACGACACATTTTAGGCCGGGGAAGTGAGCGAAGATCGAGTACAAGGACTCGGAGTGCTGTGCGGCAGAGTTCACGCCCGCGCCGATATTAGTCATTATCGTGATGGGCACGTTGACCTTACCGCCAAACATATAGTGGATCTTGGCGGCGTTGTTCGTTATCTGATCGGCGCACACACCGTAGAATCCCACGTACATCATGTCTACCAGCGGCCTGAGGCCGGCGGCCGCCGCGCCGACACCCGCGCCGATAAAGCCGGCCTCCGATATTGGCGTGTCCCGCACGCGTTCCTCACCAAACTTCTGAATGAGGCCTTTGGTCAGGCGGAGCGGGCCACCCCAGGCGTCGACGAACCCCTGGTCCGCCCTTCCCGCCGCACCGGCGATATCCTCGCCCATCACGATGATCTTCGAGTCTTCCTCCATCAGTTGATGGATGGCCTCGTTCACAGCATGGATATACGTAATCTGTCTTGTTGCCTGGGCTTGCACCATGTGGGTTCTCCTCTACCGGTACGAAACGTAGACGTCGGTTGTAAGCTCCTCTGGGGACGGGAAGGGACTCTCCTCGGCGAACTTGACGGCCGCGGCTACTGCTTCGACCGCTTCTTTGTCGATGGCGTCCAGGTCTTCTTGGGTCGCCGTCCCTGTCTCCAGCAGGTACGCCTTCATCCGGTCCACGCAGTCCCTGTCTTTGTAGTACTGCTCCTCCTCGGGAGTCCTGTAGCTCAGCGGATCGTCGGCGCCGAAGTGGCCCATGTACCGGTAGGTCTGGGCCTCTATTAGCGTCGGACCTTCGCCGGCACGAGCGCGAGCCACTGCCTCGCCGGCGACCTCATACATGTCCAACGCCGACTGGCCGTCTACGGTAACGCCCGGCATCGCGTACCCTTCCGCACGGTTCGCGACGGACGTTCCGGCGACCGCGTACTCAACAGGCGTCGATTCTGCGTAGCGGTTGTTCTCGCATACGAAAAGCACCGGGAGCTTCCAGATGCTCGCCAGATTCATTGACTCGTGGAGGCTTCCCTGATTGGCGGCTCCGTCGCCGAAGAACACGACGCTGACGCTGTCTTTGCCCTGGACCTTGGCGGCCAGGGCCACGCCGGTCGCAACCGGGATATTGGACCCCACAACACCGTTAGCCCCGAGCATCCCCTTGTTGATGTCGGCGATGTGCATCGTCCCGCCCTTGCCCTTGTTGGTGCCCGTCGCCTTGCCGAAAAGCTCGGCCATCATCTCTCTGATGTCCACGCCTTTAGCAATGCAATGGTGGTGGCTCCGGTGAGTGCCGAGAACATAATCGTCGTCGCGCAGGTGGGCACAGACGCCGGTCGGCACAGCCTCTTGGCCGATGGACGAGTGGAGTCCCCGCAGCCTACCGGAATCGGCCTCGCGCCGTGCCTGTTCCTCGAACCTGCGGATGGTAATCATGGTCTCGAACATCCACAGGGCTTTTTCGCTAGTCAACTCGGAGGTGATTGTGGTCACGTCGGACCTCCATACGGTTGGATGGCGTGGATTATAACAGGAGGGCGTCGGCTGGACTAGAAGGCCTCGGGATGGTGAACAGTCCCTCTTCTTGTGGTCTTCGGGGCTTTGCACCAAAAGTCGTATTGCAGGGCCGTGGTTCGACAGGCTCACCACGAACGTAGCTTCAAATCCACCGTTCGTCCTGAGAGCTTGTGACTTTATTGAATCTAAGGCCACTTTAGAGATCTTATTCGTAGGCGAATCTTGACCTGATTCCCCAGCAAAATAGGATTTATTCACAAGCTCTGAGCTTGTCGAAGGGCAATTCACGTTACGCGGCACTTTTGGTGCAAAGCCGGTCTTCGCAGATGGAGGTTCCGAGATACGCGCTGAGCCCTCGTCCAGACGACACGCTGGCACCTGGGGCACCCGATATTGACATATTTCGTCGGCCTAGATATGCTTTGGGACGAAATACCCCACGCTTGAAGGACGGTGGCATGGACGAACTCGATACAAAGATCATTGAGATACTCCAGAGCGACGGTCGTGCCTCCAACGCCGGCATAGCCAGGACGGTCGGCGTCAGCGAGGGCACGGTTCGCCGTCGCCTGAAGCGGCTGATCCAGGACGAATACATCCGCGTCGTAGTCATGACGGACCCAGCCAAGATGGGGTACGTTTCCGAAGGCCTGATCGGGCTCCAGGCCGAGCTGGACAAGATCGACAGCGTCGCTGACGAGCTGGCCAAGCTTGACGAGGTCAGCTGGGTCACGATCACAACCGGCGCCTACGACATCTTCGCATGGGCCACGCTCCAGTCGGCCGAGGCGCTAGGTATCTTCCTTCGAACAAGAGTCGCTACGATTCCCGGCGTCCGCAGGACAGAGACGTTCGTCAATCTAGCCGTCAAGAAACGGGGCTACGGGGTAGCGCGCTAGACCACGTCCGTCAACGCTACCTCCCTCTAGAGGTCTCCCTTCTCGGCTCCGGCGACCACGTTTTCTGGAGCGGCGGCCGTCCCTCCACAGAGTCTTATTCAGAACAGGAGACGCCACTTGCTAAAGACCATCGGCTGCGGAGAGCTTCGATCGGAGCACACCGGTGAGGAGGTCACCATCGCCGGTTGGGTTCACCGCAGGCGGGACCACGGCAGCCTGATCTTTATCGACGTTAGAGACCGCGACGGAATCGTTCAGGTCACCTTCAACCCGGACCTTGCCCCCGAAGCACACAAGGTTGCCGATGGCCTCCGAAACGAGTGGGTAGTCCAGATCCTCGGACGGGTCGAACGCCGCCCGGAGGGTACCGTGAACTCGGAGCTTCCCACCGGCGAGGTAGAGGTGTCCGCCACCCGCGCCACCGTGCTTGGGGAGTCGAAGACACCCCCGTTCTCCGTCAACGACGACGCTGAGGTCGACGAGATACTCAGGCTCAAGTACCGCTACCTCGACCTCCGACGGCCCCGCATGCTGGAGATGATGATACTCCGACACAAGATTGTGAAGTTCATCCGAGACTTCCTAGACAAGCGTGACTTCCTCGAGATCGAGACGCCTATCTTGATCAAGAGCACGCCGGAAGGAGCCCGCGATTTTCTGGTGCCCAGTCGGCTCCATCCAGGCACTTTCTACGCGCTCCCTCAGTCGCCACAACAGCTCAAGCAGCTCCTGATGGTTGCCGGTGTCGAGAGATACTTCCAGATCGCTCGCTGCTTCCGTGACGAGGACCCGCGCGCGGACAGAGTCGTCGAGCACACTCAGCTCGATTTGGAGATGAGCTTTGTCGAGGAGGAAGACCTTCTCAAGCTCATCGAAGAGCTTTACACGGAACTCGTCGAGACACTGATGCCGGAAAAGCAGGTCACCAAGCCCTTTCCGAGGCTGACCTACCAGGAGTCGATAGAGTCCTACGGCACGGACAAGCCGGACCTCAGATTTGAGCTGAAGTTGGCCGATCTCTCTGGTGTCGCTTCAGGGACGGAATTCCGAGTCTTCCAGACCGTGCTCGAAAACGGCGGAATCGTGAAGGGCTTCAGTGCACCGGGCTGCGGCTCGTTCTCCAGGCGGCAGATCGACGAGCTTACAGAGTTCGTGAAGGCACGGGGTGCCCAGGGGCTGGTGTCGATAGCATTGCCAGGCGAGCCCGGACCGCTGGACGGTCTAACCCTGGAGGAGGTCAAGTCAGCGGTGTCCCGGTTCCTGACGCTGGACCAGATCAAAGCGATTGCGAAGACGACGGGAGCGGAAATCGGCGACCTTATCCTGATCGTAGCTGGACCACCCAAGCCCACGAACCTGGCCCTGGGCCAGCTTCGCAACGCGATGGGCCAAAGGCTAGGTCTTGCAGACCCGGACAGGCTCACATTCGGGTTCGTGCTGGACTTTCCGCTGTTCGAGTGGAGCGAGGAGGAGCATAGGTGGGACGCCATGCATCACCCGTTCTCGGCCCCGAAAGACGGCTACGAAGAGTTTATCGAGAGCGACCCGGGCAAGGTAATCGGCAGGCTCTACGACCTTATATGTAACGGAAGTGAACTCGCCAGCGGGAGCATTCGGGTCCACACACGCGAGCTACAGGAGAGGATCTTCAGGACGCTCGGATACACGCCGGAGCAGATGGAAGAGCGTTTCGGCCAGCTACTGGGCGCGTTCGAGTACGGCGCTCCTCCCCACGGCGGCATTGCTCCGGGAATTGACCGGTTACTGATGACGCTGACCAACACCGACAACATCCGCGACACCATCGCCTTCCCGAAGACCCAGAGTGGCGTGGACCCGCTGTTCGGCGCTCCATCGCCACTTGACGATGCGCAACTAAAAGAACTGCACATCAGGGTTGTCGAGCCAAGCGCAACTGAGGCTTCGAAACAGTAGCGGACGGTGATGTAGGACCAGTTCGCCGAACTGGTCATCTGGCTCGTTAACCGTAGACGATGCTCGCCGGCTGGCCCAGCACGAGGACGTTCCTGGACCGAAGGCCCGTCTCCTTCGAGACCTCCATCGCCTGCTCCCTCGACATGAGTAGCGTCGACCGCTTGCCCCTGAAGGGCGAACCGTTGACGAGCTCGGTCAGTACCTCAGACGATGCCCTCGGAAAACGCCGCCCAAACGGAACGTTCGACACCAGGTTGGCATCTGCCGGCAGCGAGCGCATGTCAAAGTCCTCGAAGCGTTTGTTGAATATGTTTGACCCGGTGCCCTTCAGCCGCCGTTCGGCTTCTTCGTAGGTATCGCGGGACACCTCCAAGCCGATAGTGGGCCCGGCCCTAAAGGCCTCTGAAGCGACTTTCAAAATGGTCCCAGTGCCCATGAAGGGATCAAAGACGGCACTGTCCCGAGAAGCCCCGGCGATCGTCAGTAATCCCGCCGCGAGGTGCTCCCTGAGCGACCCTGGACGCTCGCCATGGTCTCCGCCGAGGTTGGTATGGAGCTGTAGGGCCAGTACCGCGTACTCGGGATCGGCCTTGCAAAGGAAGCGGGCCCCGGCCTCGGGCGCACGCCTCCACCGCGGAAAGGCGGCCTTGACGGCGGCCTCGATGGCACTGGCAAGTTGCTTTCGATGCATCGTGGTGCGTCCGTATGCCTCTGTGCTGATCGAAAAGCGCCGGTGTCCGGCCCCGGTGCTCCCGCGCAACAGATTGAGCGTCTTCTCTTTGAGTGCCTTTGGCTTCAGACCTTTAGTCAGCTCGCTCACGGCATCGTCGCGACCCGTCGAACCGGCGTCGAGCACGATTCCGCACACGATCGCTGGAGTGCCGAGCTCGTCAGGCTCAGTTTTGCCCAGGTCGGGCACCAGCAGGGACGAGTCCCGGTGGTACCTCGGGAAACGACCGGGAACGCCAAGCCCACGAAGCTCCTCGATGGTGGCGAAGGCCCAACCGGGCTGCGTCGTCAGGAGTATCTTCGCCTCGGATTCAGCCACGGCAGACACCGACAGTCGGGAGGCTCAACGACCCGCGCTCAGGCTGACGAACAAAGAGCGTGCCTCATTCCGCGATTTCTCGGTTCTCGCGAGAATAAAGGCCTGACCCAGCGCGGTTTTGGCGAGGTCGATGTTGCCAAGCTCCGCATGGGCGCGGCCCTCCACGAGGAATGCCTCTCCGTATGAGCGGTCGATATTGAGAGCTTCCGTGACCTCAAAGAAGGTCGCTTCATAGTCTCCGGTCTCCAGATGCCGCTCGGCCTTGAGCACGTGGGACATGGCGGTCTCGGGCTGCGACGCCAGTCCGATCCAGAGAGCGCCGAACAGGAGGGCTATCGCGACCGGCGCCACGTACCACCTCCTAGCAAGTGAGTTGGCATCGATCCGACGGCTACCTGGGATCTGAAAAGGGCCGATGGGAGTTACGTAATGGTAGCTTGGCGCCAGCGTCATCCCCAGAAGGAAGCCCGAGCCCAGTCCGCCTATGTGGGCCCAGTTGTCGATGCCGGGGACCGAGAATCCGAACAACAGGTTGATCCCTGCCAGCACGAGTAGGCCCATCAGGTTCTGGCGGCCCATCGTTCCCAGAACTTCGCGGTTCGTAACGAAGTAGGCAGCGAGCGCACCGATCACACCGAAGATGGCCCCGCTCGCCCCTGCGCCGACCCCGGTAGCGTTGAGGGTGAAGCTGGCGACGCTGCCGAAGAGTCCGGCTAACAGGTAAACAATGGCGAACCGGGAGTGGCCATAGATCCCCTCGACCATGCGACCGAATATGAACAGGGCCAGCCCGTTGAAGAGAATGTGGGTGGCGCCAGCGTGCATGAACATCGCTGTGAAGAGCCGCCAGTAGTCGCCATCCGCGATGAGCGGCGCTGACATGGCCCCAAAGTCGAGGAGTACCTCTGGGTCCGTAGACCCGCCGGAGACCTCCAGGACCAACCACAGCAGTACGTTGATCGCAAGCAGGAGCTCTGTGACAAGGGGTCGGTCCTTGACGGATTGGCCTGTCCGAGTCCTCGGCCCACTCCTATAGTCGTCAATCACCGACCACCGCCTTTTCGCCCGTCAAGCTTTCCGCAACAGGTGGCTCGCATGGCGAATTGCCCTTTGACAAACTCAGGGCGAACTGTGGCTCTGAACCTACGTTCGTGGTGAGCCTGTCGAACCACTGCCCTGTATCGCGACTTTCTGTGCAAAATCCGCCCGTCGACATCGGCGCTACCAGACGTCGGACCGCATCATGTCTTCGTGTGACTCGCGTCGCCGAATGAGTCGGGCCTCACCGCCTTGTACCATGACGATAGGGGGCCTCGCGTTCAGGTTATAGTTGGACGCCATCGACGGCGCGTAAGCGCCCGAGGCCGGGATTGCGACGATATCGCCCTGGTCCAGCACCGGCAGGTCTATATCGCGAATCAGGTAGTCGCCGGACTCGCAGAACTTTCCTACGAGCGTAATGGTCTCCTCCGACGGATCGTCGGGCCGGTTGGCCACGACCGCCTCGTATTGTGAGTCGTACAGGGCTGGCCTGATGTTGTCTCCCATGCCGCCGTCCAGCGAGACGTACTTCCTGACGCCGGGAATATCCTTGACCGCGCCGACCGAATAGAGTGCCACTCCCGCTCGGCCGACGATGGCCCGTCCCGGCTCGACGACCAGACGCGGCTCGCCGAGGCCCAGATCTCGGGAACGGGTTCGGAGCGAACTGGTAATCACTTCAGCGTAGTCGGCGATCGGCGGCGGCTGCTGCGAAGTCAGGTAGCCGATGGCGAATCCGCCCCCAGGACTTAACTCGCGAAGCTCAAAGCCATCCGACTTGAATCCGGCCGCGAACGTCAGCATGGTGTCGATTGCGATGGCGTAGGGCTCCAACTCGAAGATCGGGGAGCCCAGGTGACAGTGAAGGCCGACAAGGTCCAGGTTGTCCGAGGCGAGGGCCTGTCTCATGGCACGCTCAGCGTCGCCGGTCTCGATGGATATGCCGAACTTGC
>JAQBTI010000027.1 GCA_027624995.1 Chloroflexota bacterium | reverse complement strand
CCCGAGCCGGCCGATTGCCTGTTGCATGGCGTCCTCGGCGGACTCGTGGGTCATGAGGACGATCTCAGCGCGCTGATCTATCTCATAGGTCTCTTTCTGAATGATGGAGGCGATGCTGATCTGAAGGTCTCCGAGCACCCTGGTTATCTGTGCCAGGACACCCGGCCGGTCCGTGACGATAAGGCGCAGATAGTACTTAGTCACCAACTCGCTGATCGGTACCACTCGGATGTCATCCGCGAGTGTGAAAGGCGGCGGCGGTACGACGTTCCCCGCCAGGTTGCGGGCGACATCGACGATGTCCGCGACGACCGCGCTGGTCGTGGGCATGGAGCCGGCCCCTCTGCCGTGGAACAGGACCCGCCCGGCCAGATCGGTCTCGATCTCGACGGCGTTCAGTACGCCATCCACCTTGGCCAGCATCACGTCCTCGGGCACGAAGACCGGGTGGACCCTCATCTGCACCGCGCCGTCGCGATTGCTGGCGATGGCAAGCAGCTTAACCTGGTATCCGAGCTCCCGAGCGTAGACGAAGTCGTTCGGGTGTAGCTTGGTTATTCCCTCGCGATAGACGTCGGTGTCTTTTATCCGAGCGCGGAAGGCCAGGGTGGATAAGATCGCGAGTTTGTATGCCGCGTCCGTTCCCTCCACGTCGTTAGTCGGGTCGGCCTCTGCAAACCCCAGGTCCTGGGCCTCGCGCAGTGTGTCCTCGAAACGGGCCCCGTCCTTGGCCATCCTCGTCAGGATGTAGTTCGTCGTGCCGTTGATGATCCCGTGGATGGACAGGACTTCGTTGGCCACCAGGTCGCGGAGCAGGGGCGATATTATCGGTGTGCCGCCGCCGACACTGGCCTCGAACATCACCTGGACGCCTTTTTTACGCGCCAACGTGAGAATATCCGACCCGTTGCGCGCCATGACTTCCTTGTTGGCTGTGACCACGTGCTTGCCCAGGGAGATGCTCTTGAGGATATAGTCGAGCGCGGCATCCTGACCGCCGACAAGCTCAACTACGATATTGACCTTGGGGTTGTCGAGGATGTCCTCTATCCGGTCGGTGATCAAACCAGACGACGGGAGGTAGTCGCGGTCCTTCTCAAGGTCTCGGACTAGCACACCCTCTAGTCGCACGGGGCAACCGGCCATGCCGTCGAGCCTGTCGCGTTTCTCGTTGAGGATTCTGGCGACGCCGCTTCCCACTACCCCCAGGCCGAGGAGGCCGATGCCAACTGCAGGAGCGGGCAATACCTCAGAATCCTCGGTCAAAACCCGAACGGGTTCGCTTGTGGTGTGGGAGTGACCGTATTCGTGGTACGAAGCTCATTCGCGATCCACGCGTGGATGTCCGAATTGAGATCGGCGAAGATCTCGTGTTGCTTCTTCTTCTCGTTGACCCAGTTCTGGAGCGCATTGGACTTGAGCCTATTCCGGCTGGCCGGGTCTATCTCACGTGCCTCCTCCCGCCCCGAGACCATGAAGAAGTAGACTGCCGTGGGGTCGTCGAGGCTTGGAATCGGCTCACTCAGTTCACCGATGTCAAGATCGAATATGACGCCGTCGTACTCACTATGGACGCCTCTGGGTACCCATCCGAGGTCGCCGCCCGCCCTCAGCAACTCGGGTCCGTCCCTTCCGAACTCGCGCGAGATAGCCTTGAACGCCTCGTGAAGGGCCTCGGGCTCGGTACCGTCTCTTACTAGCGACTCCTCGTACTTTAGCTTCATGATCTCGACTTCGTCATCCGGGGAGACCCCAACTCTGTATACGTGAGCTTGCTCAGCCACCGTCGGTACGCTATCACCGATAAGCTGTCTCACCTCCTCCCTCAGAAGGTATGTCCTGACAAACTCTCGGTGGTCCGACTCGCCTATGTGGAGGAGATTCAAGAAGCCTCGGTAACGCTCTCGGAATTCTCTTTCCACCTGCTGGCTCTCGTCCGCCGGCACGTCTTTACCGGTCGGACCGAGCAGGCGACTGATCTCTGCATCGATCTCGTCATCGGTAACGGCGATGCCGAGATTAGGGGCGTTGAGGCTGATGACCTGGTTCTCTACGAGCTCATTGAAGGTCTTGAAGATCTCCTCACTGACGGGGAAGACCCTGCCGGCAATGGCGGCGCTCTGTTGCTTGATCCGGAGCTCCCGCATTATGTCTCCGCGGGTGTACTCGACTCCGTCGACCGCGACGATAAGGTTCTTGGACGGCAGAACGAACCTCATGACGAAGGCGGCGCTAATAACCCCGATCACGACCACGAGGGCGATTCCAATAGTCACGAGCGCGACCCGCTGCCTATCGGGGTTCTTCCGCTGCAACGCGATCCTGCGGCGGCGATCGATCCTTGGTTCGCTAGAGGGAACACGACCTGCCTGGTCTACCACTTCTCCACCCCACATCTACTGCCTGAATATGGAATTCCGACCGCCCTGGAGCGGGGGCGGTCAAGACGGGACACCGGAAGGCTGGAAGACGGGGCGGCTATCTTGCCGCGCCCGCCATGCCGGAGCGGTGGTCTGGGGAATATGGGAGCATTGCCAGATGCCTGGCACGTTTGATCGCAGTGGACAGGGCTCGCTGGTGCTTGGAGCACGCCCCAGACTTGCGACGGGCTTCGATCCTGAAACGGTCCGATATGAACCTGCGGAGTCTGCCGATGTCCTTGTAGTCCACGTAGTCGATATGGTCCACGCAATACGAGCAGAGTTTGCGCCGAGCGTAGAACCTCGGCCGACCGCCTCTCCGCTGTCCCCCGCCGGCCGCGCCTCCGCCGCCGTACCCTCCCGGTCTCGGTCCGCTGCTCCCTCCCATCGGAGGGCGGGATGAGGAACCGCCAGGTCTGGGTTGGTATGGTTGACTCGTCATCGATTTCTCCAGTCTATTCTAGGTTTGACCGCCTACCAGGGCAGGTCCTCCGCATCGTCGGGACCGGGGTCTGGCGTGCCGCCCTGCGCGCTTGTGTCGCGTTCCGCTGGGGGCGGTCCGGAGGCTGCTTCAGCCGGCCCGTCTTGCCTTCGGTCCAGGAACAACACCTGGCTGGCCACTATCTCGTTTCGGAAGCGTGTCTGGCCGTCGTTGCCCGTCCACTCACTACTCTTGAGCCGGCCCTCGGCGTAGACCCGCATCCCCTTGGTCACGTACTGATTGCAGGTCTCGGCGAGCTGGTTCCAGGCCGTTATCGTGAACCATTCGGTCTCATCTCGCGGCTCTCCACCTGCGGGGGTATACCTTCGGTTAGTGGCGAGGCGGAATGACGTGACCGGGCGGCCATTGGGCGTGTAGCGCATTTCAGGGTCAGTGCCGACGTTGCCGATAACGAGAATCTTGTTGAGGCCCAACGGTCCTGTTCCTAAGGCTTATCTTTGGGTTGGTCCGCGGCTTCCGCCTCGGTAGGTTCATCGGGTGCAGGCTGCGCTGCCTCCTCGTCCGCCGCGGGCTCAGCGGCTTCGGCACCGTCTTCATCGGCGGGAGCCTCGGCGGCCTCTTCGGCTACGGGAGCCGGGTCATCGGCCTCGGCGACCACAGGCTCCTCGGCTTCGGCGGTCTCTTCAGCGGCGGGAGCCGGGTCTTCAGCCGCCTCCTCGGCAACCGCAGTCTCGGCGGCTTCGGCGGTGGAAGTCTCGGTAGTCTCTTCGGCATCGGGTGCCGGGACCTCGGCCTTTTCCTCGACTACCTTTGGAGGCGGGCCGTCAGCAATCGTCACCAGGTGCCGGAGCACGTCCTGGGCTGCCTGGAGGGTGCTATCCAACTCCTTTGCGTCCTTGGCTTCCATACCGAAGCGTAGAAGGACGTAGTTGCCTTCCTGGAACTTCTTGATAGGGTAGGCGAGCCGCCGAACTCCCCAGTCCTCTCTCGCGGTCACGGAGCCGCCCCGGTCGGAGATGAAGCCCGTCACCCTCTCCACCGCCGCCGCTGCCTCGTCCTCAGTGGCCTCTGGGGTGAAGACGACCACAAGCTCATATTTTCTAAGTTTTTCGATTACCAATCTCTGCTCCAAGCTAGTTCGAATCGACAGGAAATTATAGCACGCGCCCGTACGCCGCGACAATTTCGCGTTATCTTGCACCGCTCATGGGAGCCGGCTATGCTCAGAATAAAGAACGTTCGGCTGCGGAGGACGTTAGCTGGGGTAACACCTTCGGGGGGCGTGACGCATCTAAGAGTCCATGAATGGTCTGATCGGTGATACGTCGCCACGGAAGTGGATTGGCCTGGCGGCGATCGTCGGGCTTCTGGTCGGCGTCGCATGCTCCAATTCGGGAGTGGCCCCCGCATCTCAGACGCTTGCGGAGGACCCCCCCACCGTCGAGGCCGATATTCCGACGGCGGCACCCATAGCTGTCGTCGGGGACGCCGAAGATCCACTGTCACCGGTGCTAAAGATGCTGAATCCGACGGGACCAAAGGAGTTCGAGCCGGGCGCCTTCCGGCAACTACTTGACCGCGATCGTATCGCCCCAATCTACGAGCCTGACCTGGTGACGCCCGAGGAAGCCCGGCTGGACCCCGAGGACATGGTTATGGGCGTTAGTATAGGCGGGGAGTCCCGGGCGTATCCGATCAGGACGCTGCGCTTCCGGGAGATGGTCGACGACGAGCTCGGAGGTGTGCCAATCCTGGTCACCTGGTGACCGATCTGCTACACCGGTCTCGTGCACGACCGGAGGGTGAACGGCCGAGTACTAACCTTCGGAAACCAGGGGGCGCTCTTTCTGAACGCCATGACCTGGTGGGACCACGAGACTGAGAGCCTGTGGTCCCAGCCCTGGGGCTCAGCCGTCGCTGGCCCGTTAGAGGGAACGGCACTGATGCTGGTCCCGGCCTCCATAGTTCCATGGACCACGTGGTTCGATCAGCATCCGGAGACGAGCGTCTTGGACGAGAGGCTCGGCTCACCGGTCCGTACCGCGCGGCCCCGGGACGACTTCGTGATCGGCGTCGCGCTCGGCGACTTTGCGAAGGCCTATTACTTCGAGACGGCCTCTTCGGCCAGAGTCGTGAACGATCACGTGGGCGAGGAGCCCGTGGTTGTCTTCGCCGATGCCGACACCCGCGACATTAAGGTCTACCTCCGCCGAGTCGCAGAGAGTGACGCGGCAGGCCCCGCTGAGGTCGCCTTTGAGATAGCTGACGACGGCCGGGTGTTGGACACGCAGTCCCGCAGCGAGTGGGACCTGGTCCGCGGAGTCTCCACCGCGGGTCCGCTCAAGGGTACCGTTCTCCAACAGATTCCGTACGTGACTTCATACGACTGGGCGTGGCACGACTTCTTCCCGCACACGACCTTCTACGGAAGCTGAGCAAGGCTACGGCCTCTCGTCCAGCGGGATCCGCGCCGTTATCCTGTCGCTCTACCTTGCGGGCGAGACTTCGCTGATAGGGCGGTCGCCTTGCTCGATAAGAGGCCCTGGGTCCTCGATGTCTATCAGGTGTCCCGACTTCGCCGCCTTCGTCTCCAAGTAGGCCCTGTTGTACTCGTTGGGCGGAATCACCAGTGGGATGCGCTCCGTAACGACCACGCCGTGCTCCTTGATGTCTTCGATCTTGCGCGGGTTGTTGGTCAAAAGCGCTACTGACTTGACGTGGAGCGAGTCCAGCATGTGGGCCGCGACGCTGTAGTCGCGTTCGTCATCCTGAAACCCGAGCTCGACGTTCGCCTGCACGGTGTCATATCCGTAGTCTTGGAGACCGTAGGCCCTGATCTTGTTGGTCAGCCCGATGCCTCGGCCCTCCTGTCTCAGATAGAGCAGGACTCCGGTCTCCATGTGTCCGAGCTTAGCCAGAGAGGTCTCGAGTTGGTCTCTGCAGTCGCACCGTAGCGAGCCGATGGCGTCGCCGGTCAGGCACTCGGAGTGGACCCTCACTGGTACGTTTTCTTGTTCGCAGACATCCCCGTGGACGAAGGCCGCATGCTCCTTGTCGTCGAGGTTGTTGTAGTAGGAGATGACGTGAAAGTCACCGAACCGCGAAGGCAGGTCGGCTATCGCGGCGATGCTGACGCAGACTCGCTGCGCGCCGTATCCTTCGCACTCATGTTTGCGTCCCTCGTCGAGGAGCTCCCTGATCTGCATGTGACTGAGCGGCACTATTGCGCCTCCTTTACCAGATATCGATGAGGCGCTCGGACCCGGGCAACGCACCTTCGTCGACGAGGACCATGGTAGCGACACTCACGAACGCTGTCATCTGTACCGTCGAGTTCAGAGGACCACCATGATCACGGATGATCTCGACGTACCTGGCGACCGCGTCCGAGTGCTGCTTGTCCTGCTTGTGCTGCTGTAACGACCATGCATACGCCTCCCATTGGATTCGGCGGCGCACTACCGTCGCCCGTTTGCCAGTTCATGTGCCTCGGGCAGACTTCGCAGACGCATCATCGCCAGAGTGCCCACGACCGGGCCGATACCCAATACGGCGAACGCCACTCCCCATCCGCTGGCCGCCTCCAGTACGGGTACAAGCTTAATGCTGATCGCTGTGAGAGCGAAGCCGAGACCTGTCTGGAAGGTGAGCACGGTCCCGCGGTAGGACGGGTCGCAGAGCTCCGTCGTTGCCGTTGAGAACTGCCCTGAGTCGGCTATCACAGATGCTCCCCAAACAAGCGCTACGATGAAGATGGCCGTGGTCCAGTCGAATGGTAGGAACCCGATGACGAAGGCCATCGCACCGCTCAAGACCATGGACACAATCGTTGCCATCGTCCGACCGTACCGGTCCGATGCGATACCCCCCAACACGGACCCTGCCGCCCCAGCCACAAACACAGCGAATGCGAGAACGCTGGCAAGCTCGAGGCTGTCGCCAACCAGCGGGCGGGCGTCAAAAACGGCCAGGAAATACGCCCCGATCCAGGCCCACATAGCGTATAGCTCCCACATGTGGCCCAAGTACCCTATGAGCGTGAGCCTCAGCGCTCTCTGCCGGAACACTATCAAGAGAGAGCGAGGGTCGAACCTACCTGCCTTCGACTCGTAGGGGCCGTCAGCAACAGCTAGCGGTAGCAAAAGACCTCCGGCTATTGCCAGTGCGGTGCTCCCTATGATCGTTGACTGCCAGCTATCTACAAAGAGCGACTTCAGAAGGTGGGGCGACCCCGATCCCAGGGTCAGAGCCCCGATCATCGTCCCCAATGCCAAACCCCGCCCTTGTTGGAACCAACCGGAGAGTATTTTCATGGCGGGAGGGTATACGCCGGCCAGGAATGCCCCCGTTGCGAATCTCATCACCAACACCGACCAGTACCCATCCAATGGGATGACTGACAGATTGCATAGTGCCGCAAGGACCGCCGAGACTGCGTACAGTCGTCGCGCGTTGAAGATGTCGGCAAGATTGAGTGCCGAGCTGACCAGGGTCCCGAAGACGAAGCCGAGCTGAACGCCAACGGTTAGCCACGCCAGATCTTCGGTGGTGAACCCTTTGGCCGTCTCAAGGGCCGGTCGTATCGCATTGGTACTAAACCAGACCGATAGGGTCAGAATGGTAGAGAGCGAAACCAGCCCGAGCGCCCGTCTTTGCCCCCAGAGTGTGTGCCTCGGAAAGGCTGCGTCTTCAAGCGCGGCCCCTGGAACAGTATCCGACAAGTTGCCTATGTGCCTCGTGCTCCGGCCGGCCTTCAGAAACGCCCTGGCGACGCCGTCGCGTCGACCCGACAGTATGGAGTCGCGCCAGCCCCCTCCCGCTCGTGAGCGCGACGGATTCTATCTTACGTCACCGTGTAGTTCAGAGTGGGGTCGGAGCTTTTGTCAATTGGATGCGGTATCCGGAACCGCATCTCGCCATCTCTGCGGTCACGCTTCCGGACCCGCAGCTCCTACGTTTGACACCGTCTTGACCAGCGTATAGATTCACCCCGAAACGGCAGTCGTATTTGGCCGTACGGAGGTCAGCGGTGAAGGTTCTAACCGGGGGAGTGTTGATCGATGGGATCGGGGCCGACCCGGTACACAACGCTGGGGTGGTCATCGACGACGATGGCCGCATCAGCCAGGTGGGGCGGCTGACATCTCTGCCAGCGGGCGCCGAAATCATCGACATCGCCGGGAGGACGATCATGCCCGGCCTCATAGACTGCCACGTCCACTTCTTCGTCGACATACGGCCGTTTCAGGAGCTGGCCCTGACGCCGATGAGCCTGCGCGTCATACAGGCGACGCTCAATGCCAAGACGACGCTTGACGCGGGGGTTACTTCGGTGCGAGACGCCCTCGGCAGCCCCGCCGGTTTCAAGACCGCCGTCGAGCAGGGACTCATCCCCGCGCCTCGGATGAGGATCGCGATCACCGGCCTGTCGCAGACTGGCGGCCACACCGACTTCCATCTTCCCACCGGCATACTCCATCCCCTGTTGCCCGGAGGCAATCCATGGGAGTGGCCGGATGGGATCTGTGACGGCGTTGAAGAGGTGCGCAAGGCCACACGCTCTGTGCTCCGGGCCGGGGCCGACTTTGTAAAGCTGATGTCCAGCGGCGGCGTAATGTCGCCCAGCGACGAGCCGACGGCGACGCAATTTACGCGCGCGGAGATATCGGTGATGGTGGAGGAAGCCGCGGCCGTCGGCAAGACCGCCATGGCCCACGCGCAGTCGACGGAAGGGATCCGGAACGCGGTCGAGTGCGGCGTCGAGTCGATCGAGCACGGCTTCTACCTGGACGAGAGTGTCATAGCGGAAATGAAGGCGCGGGGCACCTTCCTTGTCCCGACGCTTCAGGCGCTCACGGCCGTCCTTCGCCGAGCCGAAGAGCAGCCCGGCAGCGTGATGCCGCAGTCGGTCCGCAAGGCCCAGGAGGCGGTCGAGGCCCACAAGAAGAGTTTCAAAATGGCCGTCGAGTCGGGCGTCCGGATAGCCATGGGCACCGACGCTGGCGTTGGGGAGCACGGGACCAACGCCGAGGAGCTTCGGCTGATGGTCGAGAACGGGATGACGCCGATGCAGGCCATAGTGGCCTCGACCAAGACGGCCTCGGAGTGCGTCCACATCGACGGCGAGGTCGGCACTCTGGAGCCGGGCAAGATCGCCGACCTGCTCGTCGTGGACGGCGACCCGTTGGACGACATCGGCATTCTCGAGGACCGGTCCAAGCTGCTGATGATCCTGCAGGCTGGCCATTCGTACAAGGACCTGGTCTCGTAGGGAAATTGGCTCACCTGGTTATTCTGCAGGGGAGAAGAAGGCAGTCGCGCGGAGTGAAGGCGCACGTCTCGGTACAGAAGGGTGACTTCTTGGAATGAGTCTGCTAAAACTACCTAAGGTTTCAGATACGTTTCTTGTACATATCGAGGGGCGTTCCCCAGAGAAGAACGAGTGGATGCCCTGCCCCCGCTGCGGAGACGGCACAGTGACGCCCCCCGCCGGAGGGGTGCCTTGGTGCCCTCGCTGGGGCCGCACTGATCGGCTGTTGGCTCGTATTCGTGATCATTGTGGGTGCCATAATAACAGCGCTATTCTGGCCTGTTGGAGTGGGCTTCATAGTCCTTGGACTAATCTTCACCATATTGCTACCTGCAGTAGGCGCAGCCATCGGTATGGTGTACCAATGCAAAAGTTGCGACTTCTCTTGGTCATTTGGTGACGTCGAGGAATACAAATCACAGGGATAGTTACCCGCTATGTTCTTGTGCAGACTCCTGACCTTTTGGGCAAACCGGCTTTTTCAGGCAGCAGAGAGGTGGTCCTAAATGACCGATCGACACGTACCCACCAAGGCGGAGCTGAAGGCCTACCTCCGAGAGCGCCGAAACTGGGGCAGGTGGACGGACAACCCGGAGGCCGGCGCAGTCAACCTGATCACGCCCGCGAAGAGGGCTGCCGCGGCCCGTCTGGTCAAGTCCGGCCACACGGTGTCGCTGAGCCGTCCCTGGCCTATCGAGCCGACGCCGGAGAACACGAACCCGGCCTCGTTGTACGTCATGTCGGTCGGCGGCAAGTCGGGCGGAGGCGCCCTGGACTATATCTCCGTCGCTTACCATGGCCACTCGGTGACGCATGTTGACTCGCTCTGTCACTTCTGGGACGAAGACGGAATGTGGGGTGGCCACGACCCGACCGAGGCGATCGCCTACAACGGTGTCAAGCACGGGTCTGTCGACGCCTGGTCCGACGGTATCGTGACCCGTGGCGTTATGCTGGACGTACCCAAGCACCGAGGCAAGCCTTACGTGACCCTGGACGAGCCCGTCCACGGCTGGGAGCTACAGGCGATCGCCGACAGCGACGGGCTGGAGCTATCTCCCGGGGACGCCGTTATGGTCTACAGCGGCCGAGAGGTCTACGCCTCGGAACACCACGGGACATGGGGTGGACCCTGGGACAAGCCCGGCCTGCACCCGTCGTGCCTGACCTTTATCCGCGACAACGACGTCTCGGTGCTGGGCTGGGACATGCTGGAAGGACATCCGCCTCACTACGGCCCAGACGTGACCGTCCACACCGCCATAAGCTCCTTCGGCGTCGTGCTGCTGGACAACGCCCTGCTTCAGCCCCTGGCCGAGGCCTGTGCTCGCGAGGGCAGGTACGAGTTCATGCTGACGATCAACCCGCTGGTGGTTCCCGGCGGCACCGGCTCGCCCGTCAACCCGATCGCGGTGTTCTAGAGCCGACCCTTAGTCGTAGCGCTCGGCTATGGCGGCGTTGACAGTAAAGCACCGCCATGATACTATCAATCGTAGCCAATTGACGCGATATAATTACCTGCTTTGCTATGACTGATACTATCTTCGAGCCCCAATTCGACATCACCCCGCGCATACGCCACGCCCTCGAGGAGATCGAGAGGCATAGCTGGCTCGTCGAAAACATGCTCATCATGCCTAAGCACCAGGCATGGATCAGACGCGAGGTGCAGGTGCGACGCGCCGCCGGAACAACCCGGATCGAGGGCGCCAGCCTTGATGAGGCTGAAGTCGGCAGGCTAGTCAGCAGACAACCCTCGGGCAACCTCACGGAGGACGAGAGGGCGAACCTGAACGCGATAGAGGCGTATGAGTTTGTCGACTACCTGAGTGATCAGACCGACATACCCATCGACGAACTGGTCATCCGGCAGCTCAACCGGTACTTCATGCGCGGTGCCGCTGAAACCCTCACTCCCGGAACATATCGGAAGGGTCAGAACATGGTCGGAGACTTTACACCGCCGGACCAGGGCGATGTCCCGGCGCGGATGCGGTCGTTCGCGCTCTGGCTCAGAGAGGATGATGAGACCCACCCCGTCCTCAAGGCTGGGATCGCGCACATCCACTTCGTAGCCATCCACCCGTTCTGGGACGGTAACGGTCGAACGGCGCGGGCACTGGCGACGCTGGTCCTTCAGCGTTCTAAGTTCGGGTTCAAGAAGTTGTTGTCGATCGAGTCCGATCTGTTCGAACTCTGGGACCACTACCGCTCCGCCATCCAGCGTACCCTCGGTAGCCGATTCATGGCCGAATACGATGCCACGGCCTGGCTCGAATTCTTCGTGTCCATGATGCAGGCGCACGCCGGCCGGATCACCGGGCGTTTAACAGACTGGCACAGGATAATGCAGGAGTTCCACGACGACATGGCCGAGTTCGGACTGGCACAACGTCAGGTTGACGTCCTGGCGTTCGCCCTCAGCTCCGGGATTGTGGCCAGGTCCGACTACATTGAGATCACCGGCGTGTCGCCCGTCACCGCTTCGAGGGACCTCGCGATGCTGGTTCGAAAAGGTCTGCTCGTCTCTGAGGGCGAAACCCGCGCCCGTGTCTACAGGCCGGTGCGTAAGGTTACGCAGGATACCGGTGACGGGCCTAGATAGCAGCTCCCTCTGATCGGCTAGGAACATGCTCGGTGGACTCTACGGCTTCACCGTGTGCTAGAATCCTGGCCTCATTCCAGCCCTACATATCCCTTAGGAGAGGCCCGCAAATGGTCGAGTACGAGGGACTGCTGGCCGAGACGGTCGTATTCGCCGGACACGGCGACGACGATGTGTCCGGGTACCTGGCACGACCGTTGGGAGCGGGGCCGTTCCCCGGCGTGATCGTGATTCACGAGGTCTTCGGCCTGGTCCCGCACATCAAGGAGATCGCCCTGAAGTTCGCGTCCCGGGGGTACGTGGCCATCGCCCCTGACCTGCACTACCGCGAGGGGCCCGGCGACGTCGACGACATAGCGTCTTCCGTAAGGGCGGCCGGGGGTGTGCCGGACGAGCGGTGCATCGGTGACGTCGAAGGGGCCCTCCGGCTGCTCCGGTCGTTGCCCTATTGCACGGGCAGGGTCGGCGTAATTGGGTACTGCTCGGGAGGCCGGCAGACGTATGTCGTCGCCTGCAACGTTCCAGGCATCGAGGCCGCCGTGGACTGCTACGGAGGCCGGGTCGTTGCCGGACCCGCTGACCTCAACGCGCGGCAGCCCAAAGCCCCCATCGACATGACGGAAGGCCTCCAGTGCCCTCTCCTCGGCCTCTTCGGCGCGGAGGACACCAGCCCGTCCCCGGAGCAGGTCGCGCAGATCGAGCAGGAGCTGGTCCGGCATGGCAAGACCTACGAGTTCCATGTCTACGACGATGCCGGACACGGCTTCTTCGCCGACTACCGGCCCAGCTACAGTCCAGAGGCGGCGGTGGACGGCTGGGAGCGGGTCTTCTCCTGGTTCGCCAAAAATCTCTACTAGCCCGACGTCACCGCAATAACGGAGTGCTGACATAGAGTATCGAGGGCTGTTTTCAGAGTCGATTCCGGTCCCGGTGGAGATGCCCCCGGAGCTGGAGGAGGATGCGAAGTACCTCTTCTCGACCACCTTCACGGACCCGCAGACCATCCCCTACGAGGGCCTGTCCGAGGCTGTGTCCGAGGCGATGCGGCGGCAGAAAGGGGCCGACCTCGCCCTGTATCCTCCGCCCCAGGGTCACGAGGCCCTTCGCGAGCTGATCGCCGCAAACCTCTCGGAGAAGAGAGGCGTGGATACGACTCCCGAGTCCATCTTCCTCAGCAGCGGCGCCGGCGGTGCGGTCCAGACCATACTGGACGCCTTCATCGACCCCGGTGACGTCGTTCTGGCCGAAGAGTTTGTCTATATGGGCACGCTCAAACAACTGGTCGAGCGGGGTGCGCACGTGGTGCACGTTGCCACAGATGGACAGGGGATGGACACCGCCGCCCTCGAAAGCATCCTCCGGAGTCTCGCGTCGGAGGGCAAGCGTCTCAAGCTGATATATAGCATCTCCGTGTACCAAAACCCGATGGGCGTGACCCTGAGCGAAGAGCGCCGGGAACGCCTGATCGAGCTGTCGCAAGAGTTCGGCGTCCCAATCCTGGAAAACGAATCGTACGCCGACTTCCGAATCGACGGCGACCCGCTGCCACCGGCGATGATCGGCATGGACGGCCAGGACTCCGTGATGTATGTCTCGGCCTACACAAAGCTCCTGGGATGCGGCCTCCGGTTGGGGTACGGCGTAGTCCCGGACGAGGTCCAGGAGACGCTCGCGAAGATGTCCTTCGGGACCTCGCCAAGCTATCTATCGTCCATGGCCGTGTACGAATTCATGAGACGCCACGGCGACGAGCACATCGAAAAGGTCAGGGCCTCCCTGAAGGGAAAGCGTGATGCCATGCTGCGGGCGCTGGGCGACCATTTTCCGGACGGCTGCAGGTGGAGCAGTCCGGCGGGCGGGATGATGCTCTGGGTCCGGTTGCCGGACGGGGCAGATACCTGGTCCGTGTTGGGCGCCGCGCTGGCGGCCGACGTGAAGTTCAATCCGGGCCCGCAGTTTCGAGCGGGCCGTGACCGTCCCAACTACCTGAGGCTCACCTACAGCTACAATACTCCCGAGGAGATCACCGAAGGAGTCGCCATACTGGCGGACCTGTTCCGCCGCAAAGGCTTCTTCTAAGGGGTTTTCTGAAAGAGTCTCCGCCGCCTCTGACAGGTCGGGGCCGTATCTGACGAGACGCTATGTCTCGTCGCGGTGGACCAGGGGGGGTGGATTCCCGCCTGCGCGGGAACGACAGCAGGGCAGACCTGCTCTCGGACCGTCATCCGCCCGCTCCACGACGGCATTGGTGTGTAAACGGGTACTGTACGGTAGAATCGGCTTATCGAAAAAGGTGCGCCCGATCTGCAAGTTGGCAATAAGGGCAAAACTGGCGTGTCTGTCAGTAGAAATTGGTGGTAGAGCGCCTCGGGTCA
>JAQBTI010000026.1 GCA_027624995.1 Chloroflexota bacterium | reverse complement strand
GAGGTCGTAATGGTCGGCGCCGATAGTAGCCCGCTCCGGGGGATGCGACGGCATGAGAAACAGTCCGGCTTTCATTCGAAAATCCCTTGTGGCAAACGGGCCTCAGACTGGCGGTGGTCATTGTAAAGGTGGCCCTGTCAGACATCAAGAGTCCGCTGTTGCAGGTGTTAGCGCCGTCGCCAGCGCGGCCTGTCATTCCCGCCGTCAATCGATCGTACACCGAATCCCGCTGCCGTTCCCGCGGATGCCGGAATGCCCCGCGCGTTCCCGCGCAGGCGAGAATCCATCCCTTTTCGTGCCGCCTTCGTGCCGCCGTTGACACCTCGACGTCAAATTGATATTATAGGCGGCGCGGTCTTGTCTCGGCTACGTAGCCGGGTGGCCCGCTTCAAACTGAAACACTGTCCCCTGGTGGTCTTGGCGAGACGGACCCACCCGTTCCCATCCCGAACACGGTAGTGAAACGTCTCAGCGCCGACGATACTGCTCTGGCAACGGAGTGGGAAAATAGGTCACTGCCAGGGGGTTGTGCTTTTCTAGGCCCCGTAAACATCCCAAGATAGGGTCATCCCCCCTCTTGAAGTGTGCTTCGCCTGAGCGGTATTCTGGGCCTTGACATGGAGGGCAGTATCTCGTGCGACGTTCCCAGCGCTTGCCAGTGCGTGATTCAATTCCCATAACCTCTGGAAGGAGGGCCCGGATGGGTGGACAGCCCGCCGGAGCTGCACCTACCCGACCCCGTCAACCAGCTCCGCAGCGGCTAGGTCTACGCCTTTACACCCCTGGCCTATATACCTATAATGAAGCAGTCTAACTCCGCCCGAATTGAGCGTTAAAATGAACTCCTCAGTGCAGGATAGCGGTCCGTCATCTGAGATGAGCGAGCTGCTGGACTCCATGAAGCCCGTCAAGCCTCTGCGAAGAGGCGATGTGGTCGAAGGAGTCGTGATGCGCGCTGACCCCGACGGTATCTTCATCAACGTCGGCGCCAAGGCCGAGGGCGTTGTGCCCCCTGGTGAGATGAAGACCTTGGGTGCCGATGCCCGAAAAGAGATCAACATCGGAGACGAGATCGTCACCTTCGTTGTCCGTTCCGAGACGGCCGAAGAGGGAGCGATCCTATCCATAGACCGGGCTGTGGGCGAACAGGGCTGGCGTGTCCTCGAAGTCGCCATGGAGTCGGGTGAGTTGATTCATGGAACGATCCTCGGCTTCAATCGAGGCGGGGCGATCGTGGAGGCCGAGGGCGTACAGGGGTTCGTCCCAATATCTCAGCTGGTCAGCGTCTCCAAGGCACATTTCCGTGAGACCCAGCGGGAAGAAAAGCCTGAGGCGGCAGCGCCGACTGCTTCATCTGCAGAAGATGCGACCGACGCTCAGCAGGCTGACGCCGCTTTTGGTGAGGCCCCGGTCGCGGCGCCGGAGCCACAGACACCTGCAGCTCCAGAACGCGATCCTCGTGACGACGAGATTGGCAAGGTTCTCAAAATGAAGGTCTTGGAGGTCAATCGGGGCCGCAACAGAGCGATCTTCTCAGAGCGTCAGGCCGTGCAAGAACGCCGGGACGAGCAGAAGGCCCGACTCATCGAAGAGCTGACCGAAGGGGAGGTCCGGAAGGGACGGGTCACCGGACTGAGCAGCTTTGGTGCGTTCGTCGATCTCGGCGGGGCTGACGGCCTCATCCACATATCCGAGCTCTCTTGGGACCAGGTCAACACACCCGACGAAGTAGTCAAGGTCGGCGACGAACTGGATGTCTATGTCCTCCGGGTCGATTCCGATAACAGGCGAATCGCCCTGAGCCTGAGGCGGTTGAAGCCAGAGCCTTGGGAGACGATCAACGATCGCTACAACGTCGAAGATATAGTCGATGCCACCGTGACCAAACTAACTAACTTCGGTGCATTCGCTCGCATTGAAGGATCTGTAGAGGGCCTGATCCACATCTCGGAGCTGACTCCGCGAATGATCGCTCACCCCAGAGAGGTGGTGACCGAGGGCCAAGCCGTCAGAGTCAAGATCTTGAGAATTGAGCCCGACCGCAAGCGTTTGGGGCTCAGCCTGAGACAGGCCGAAGAGAAAGAAGGCACCTACTCACCGTATGTAGATGAATCTGAGAAGCGCGATGAAGTCAAGTCAAACGCTCTCCCTCCCGAGGTAGTGGTAGAACCAGAGTTGGAAGACATCCGGGCAGAGGAGACGGCGGTAGTGGCAGAGGAGGAGACTCCATCTGAAGACTCTGCTCCAGAGCCAGAGGCGGTCCCAATGGAAGAGCCCGAGGCGGCAGACGAAGAGACTCCGGTAGCGGACCCCACACCCGATTCAGAAGAAGCCTCGACTGTGGAGAACGAAGCGACTGAAGAACAGGCGGATGAATCCGGGGCCGGAAAAGTCGAGGAGGCGGACGAGACCTAGTCCCGACGCTGATAACAAAGAGCTCCTCAGGAGATATGACACATGGCAAGTAGGTTCGAGAAGTTTTCGGAGAGGGCTCGTAGGGTGCTGTCGCTGGCTCAAGAAGAGGCCCAGCGATTCAACCACAACTACATAGGCACCGAACACGTCCTACTTGGCGTGGTTCGCGAGACTGACGGCACTGCCGCCAAGGTCCTTGCCGGCCTGGGCGTTGAGTTGAACAAGGTCAGGTCCGCGGTCGAGTTCATTATCGGGAGGGGCGAGCGTCCTGTGGGGGGAGAGATAGGCCTCACACCTCGCGCCAAGAAAGTTATCGAGCTCGCCGTCGATGAAGCGCGCAGGCTCAGTCATAACTACATCGGAACGGAGCACCTGCTCATCGGCCTCATGAGAGAGGGCGAGGGAGTCGCGGCCGGGGTGCTCGAAAGCCTGGGTGTGACCCTGGATAAGGTCAGGGCCGAGACCAGCCGCGTGCTGGCCCAGGACGAAGGCCAGGCCCAGGGTGGGCAACGCAGCTCCGCTCGTACCCCGACCCTCGATCAACTCGGCATCGACCTGACGGAGGCCGCCCGCGCCGGCAAGCTCGACCCCACAGTGGGCAGGGAAAAAGAGATCCAGCGCGTGACTCAGATACTGAGTCGTAGGACTAAGAACAACCCGGTGCTCATCGGTGAGCCGGGCGTTGGCAAGACGGCCATCGTCGAAGCTTTGGCCCAACGCATTGCCGACAACGACGTCCCTGCCACCCTGCAAGGCAAGCGCCTGGTGACACTGGACATGGGCGCGCTCGTCGCGGGCACTAAGTACCGTGGAGAGTTTGAGGAGCGCCTGAAAAAAGTCATCGAAGAGATTAAGAGTTCGGGCAACTGCATCCTGTTCATCGACGAGATCCACACCATGGTCGGCGCAGGCGCCGCTGAGGGAGCCGTCGATGCGGCTAACATCCTGAAGCCGTCTCTGGCCAGGGGTGAGATGCAGACTATCGGCGCCACGACCTTGGACGATTACAGGAAGTACGTTGAACGCGACCCCGCGCTCGAGCGCCGCTTCCAGCCTGTCAGGGTTGAAGAGCCGTCGGCCGAAGATACTATCGAGATCCTGCGCGGGATTAAGCCTCGGTACGAAGAGCACCACAACCTGGAGATTAGCGACGAGGCTTTAGGCGTCGCCGCCAACATGGCGTCGCGATTCATCACAGACCGTTTCCTTCCCGACAAGGCCATCGACCTTATCGACGAGGCGGCCTCGAGGGTCCGCATCAACTTCGGCAGCCGACCCATGTCCGTCAAAAATGCGGCCAAGATGCTGGAGAGCGTGCGTAAAGAGAAGGATGAGGCCATCTCCTCCAGACAGTACGAGTTCGCCGCCGAATTGCGTGACCGCGAGGCCAGCCTGGCGGAAAAGCTCGAGACCCTGGAAAAGAACTGGAAAGAGGAGAAGGGCGACGAGAAACCGGTGGTCTCGGAGGAACACATCGCCGAGATCGTCAGCATGTGGACCGGGATCCCGGTGACGCGACTCGCCGTCGAGGAGAGCGAGCGCCTCGTGAACATGGAGAAGGAACTCCATGAGCAGGTTATCGGCCAAGACGAGGCGATCACACTGGTCGCCAAAGCAGTTCGCCGGGCCAGAGCCGGAATTAAGGACATCAAGCGTCCAACAGGCGCCTTCATCTTCCTGGGACCCACTGGAGTCGGCAAGACATTCCTAGTCAAGAAGCTGGCCGAATTCATGTTCGGCAGTGAGGAGTCGATGATCCGCATCGACATGTCCGAGTTCATGGAAAGACACGCGGTCGCCCGCCTGGTCGGTGCGCCTCCGGGCTACATCGGCTATGACGAGGGAGGCCAGCTCACCGAGGCCGTGAGGCGGAAGTCCTACTGCGTGGTCCTCCTCGACGAGATCGAGAAGGCTCACCCAGACGTGTTTAACATACTTCTTCAGATATTCGACGATGGACACCTAACCGATGCCAAGGGCCGGAAGGTCGACTTCCGAAACACTATCGTCGTAATGACCAGCAACATCGGTTCCGACTTGATCCGCCAGGGCAGGAACATCGGCTTCGTAGCGAAGTCGGGCGAGGATGCGGGCGCGAAAGAAGCATACGATCGAATGAAGACGAACGTGCTGGACGAGGTCAAGCGCTTCTTCCGGCCCGAGTTCCTGAACAGAATCGACGGGACCGTTGTCTTCCATCCGCTCAACCGGGAACATGTGCACCAGATCGTCGATTTGATGTTGGTGGACGTAGCATCCAACCTCATAGCGAAGGGCGTAGACATGGAGGTGTCTGTGGAGGCCAAGGAGTGGCTGGCCGAGAAGGGCTTCGACCCGAAGTTCGGCGCACGTCCGCTGAGGCGCTTGATTCAGGACAGCGTCGAAGACCAGCTATCGGATGCCGTACTGGGAGGTTCTATGAAACCTGGGGATACGGCCGTGATAGGTGTCACCGATGGCGAATTGGTGGTAACCGCAAGGTCGCCGCTCGAGGCCGCTCCCGTCTAACCGTCTCTTTCCGACTCTTATTGGGCCCGGCAACGCTTAGTTGTCCGGGCCCTTGTTTTTTGTGAGGACTACGCCCCCGGGTTTCGTCTTTGTCGGTGTGCCGCTCGTTCCTCTGCTAGAATGGCCCTTGAGTTGAAATTCTTGGCTACTGGACCAGCGCTGGGGGCCAATGTCTGCGGAAAAACACAAGGTAGTGTACATATGCGACGCCTGTGGGGCTGAAACGCCGAAGTGGGAGGGTCGATGCCCCGCCTGCAAGCAGTGGAACTCTCTGGCAGAGGTCCGAAGAGGTAGGACGACCGGTACGGCCTGGCTCGGTGAGGCCGACGGGGCGGTCCGCGAACTTGCCGTTGTATCGGCGGACGAACAACCACGCATCGTCGTCTCGTCCACAGAGGTCAACCGGGTACTCGGCGGAGGTCTAGTCCCCGGGTCGGTAGTACTGATTGCCGGTGACCCGGGTATCGGGAAGTCGACGGTCCTTCTTCGCCTGGCCGCCGATCTTGCGTCATCGGGCGGAGGAGCCCTCTACGTATCCGGAGAGGAGTCCGCTGCCCAAATCAAGATGAGGGCCGAGCGGCTTGGTATTTCTGGTGAGGGCCTCTTTCTGACCGCCGCTACCGACGTTGACGCGATTCTGGACCATCTCGAACGCAGGAGACCGGCAGTCGTGTTGGTGGACTCGATACAGACGGTATATGACGATTCGATATCCTCCGGAGCAGGTGCGGCAAGTCAGGTTCGAGAGTGTACGCGTAGACTCATGCAGTGGGCCAAGGCCTCCGAGACGCCAATGGTGCTGAGCGGCCATGTGACTAAAGGCGGAGACATTGCGGGTCCCCGAGTACTCGAGCATATGGTCGATGTAGTTCTGTATATGGAGGGTGACCCGGTCAGCTCATGGAGGCTTCTTCGGACCGTCAAGAACCGATTCGGCTCCGCAAACGAGATTGGAGTCTTCGAGATGACGCAGAGCGGGCTGCTCGACGTAGTCGACCCGTCGAAGGCCCTCCTGTCGGAGCGGCGGACGGGCTCAGTAGGCTCGTCGATCGTGGCCGTCATGGAGGGAAACAGGCCGCTGCTGGCAGAGGTCCAGGCACTTACGGCCCCGTCGTCGCTGCCGACTCCCAGGCGTGTAGCGACCGGGATCGAATTCAACCGTCTGCTCGTGATCTGTGCGGTGCTGAGCAGGCGCGCCGGAATCGCCCTGTCCAATCAGGACGTGGTCGTTAACGTCGCCGGGGGCTTGCGTGTCAGCGAGCCTGCGGCAGACCTGGGCGTTGCACTGGCCATCGCGTCAAGCTTTAGGAATGCGCCGCTGGAGTCAGATATGGTAGCGATAGGTGAGCTAGGGCTGAGCGGAGAGGTCCGCACGGTGCCTCAGCTACATCGACGAGCGGTCGAGGCGGCCCGACTTGGCCTGACCCGATGCCTTTTGCCGAGGGATAGCGGTCGCGAAGAGCTCCCGGCCGAGCTCGACGTCCGTACCGTGGACACCCTTGCCGATGCCATTCGGGCGGCCATACCCAGAGAATCCGACAGGTCGGTCGGTGATCTGGGACCTGGAAACTGAGAAACTGTGCGCGTAGCGCACAGCCGGAGACGGGAGGGATTTGCACTGAAGACCGCTTATTTCAACTGCATTGGTGGTGCTAGCGGCGACATGGTCCTCGGCGCCATTGTAGACGCGGGCGTGCCGGTTGCCGACCTGGAACGGGAGCTGAAGAGGGTGGGCATCGACGGTTTCAGCCTGTCCGATCGTCGCGCGCAGCGCGGAGGGGTCAGCGGTACGTTGGTCTCGGTCGACTTGGAAGAAAAAGCCCAGCGTGGCATGCACTGGAGCGACTTCGCCTCTATTATCGACAGCTCGACACTAACGTCTGCGGCGGCTGAGAGCTCCCGGGCAATCCTCAGGAGGCTTGCCGAAGCAGAGGCCGTTGCCCATGGGACCACCGTCGGTGATTCTGAGCTCCACGAGCTCGGCAGCCTGGATACCATAGTCGACGTGGTGGGCAGCATCGTCGGTCTGGGGCTGCTGGGCGTCGAGCGGGTCTACTCGTCCCCTTTCCCTTCCGGCTCGGGCACCATCCAGAGTGAGCATGGCGTGCTCCCGGTTCCCGCTCCGGCGACAGTTGCTCTATTCGCCATGGCCGGCGCACCTCTGGTGCCGGCGCCAAACAACGCCACCGAGACCGGCGAGATGGTAACGCCTACCGGGGCTGCCATCCTAACGACCCTCGCCACGTTCCGACAGCCCAGCCTGACTCTGGACCGCGTGGGCTACGGCCTGGGTAGAAAGGAGTCTCGCCAGTACCCGAACGTCCTGGCGCTTTGGCTCGGTGACGAGTCGGGGGCCGCGTATACGACCGATAACACCATGATCGAGACGAACATAGACGACATGGCCGCAGACATGCTCGGATACCTGCATGAGCGCCTTTTTGAGATAGGCGCGCGCGACGTCTGGTTTACTCCTGTGCAGATGAAGAAGAACCGGCCGGGGACGATGATCAGCGCCATCGTTCCATCGGACCTGGAGCTTCGTGCCATAGAGCTGATTATGCGCGAGTCCTCGACCCTCGGAGTCAGGGTACGGCCCCTGACCAGGTACGAGGCCGAGCGCGAGGTTACCGAGGTCGATACCTCTCTCGGAAAGGTCGCCGTCAAGCTAAAAAAGCTCGACGGACGCAACGTCGCCGTAGCTCCTGAGTACGAATCCTGCCGCCGGATCGCCCTGGACAAGGACCTACCTCTCCAAGACGTGTACCGCCTGGCACAGCGTGAGGCCGAAGAGGCCTTGCTGGACCAATAGACTTGGACTTGCTGGCTGGGCGCGAGTCCCTACGTGCGACCCCGCCGTGGAGGTCCCCTCACATATCTTGACCCCTTCTCGCCAAAGCGGTAGAATGATTACCGGAAAGCGGGCTAGTGCTTAGCCATAGGGCTGCTAGCCTGTTTTTGTGTTGAGAGCCAACACCCCCGTCGTATTGGACCGAATGTAGTCGATGCAAATGGGGTGGGGGCGGCAAATGCCCCAGTGGCGCAACGGCAGCGCAGCCGATTTGTAATCGGCAGGTTAGTGGGTTCGAGTCCCCTCTGGGGCTATCGCTCCCCCGAATCGCTCTCAGCCAGCGTATAGTGCGGTGCACGTCCGCCCGGAACCGTTGGATTGGCCACACCGGCTGTGCTAAACTTAGTCGGGCTCACGGAGGGGTGGGTGAGTGGTTAATACCACCAGACTGTAAATCTGGCGCCCGGAAGGGCTACGTAGGTTCGAATCCTACCCCCTCCACCAACAAAGTGCAGCGTAAATAATAGGAAGCGGCGAGCAGACTCGAGCCCACATAGCTCAGTAGGTAGAGCACGTTCTTGGTAAGAACGAGGTCAGCAGTTCGAGTCTGCTTGTGGGCTCCAAATATCTGGAGGAGAGGCAATGGCCAAACAGAAGTTTCAAAGAACGAAGCCACACGTAAACGTCGGGACCATCGGTCACGTCGATCACGGCAAGACGACCTTGACCTCGGCGATTACTAAGGTACTCGCCGCGAATAATCTGGCGGACTTCAGGCCGTTCGACAGCATCGACAACGCCCCCGAAGAAAAGGCTCGCGGCGTAACGATCGCCATCAACCACATCGAATACCAGACTGAGAAGCGGCACTACGCACACGTCGACTGTCCCGGTCACGCCGACTACATCAAGAACATGATCACGGGTGCGGCGCAGATGGACGGGGCTATTCTAGTTGTAAGCGCCCCCGACGGTCCCATGCCACAGACCCGCGAGCACATCTTGCTCGCGCGGCAGGTGGATGTCCCTGCGATCGTGGTGGCGCTGAACAAGGTCGACGCTATGGACGACGAGGAACTCCTCGAGCTTGTCGAATTGGAGATGCGCGAACTGCTGACGGAGTATGGCTTTCCTGGAGATGACATCCCGTTCGTCCGCGTCAGCGCGCTAAATGCTCTGGAGGCCGAGGACTCGTCACGTGAAGGCGAGTGGTCCAAGGGCATATGGGAGTTGATGGACGCCGTGGACTCGTTTATCCCGATTCCCAATCGGCCCAAGGACCTTCCGTTCTTGATGCCGGTCGAGGACGTCTTCAGCATTAAGGGCCGCGGCACCGTCGTAACCGGCCGCGTCGAGCAGGGCATGATCGGGGTCGGGCAGCAGATAGAGGTCGTGGGGTTCAAAGCGACTCATACAACCACCGTCACCGGTGTGGAGATGTTCCACAAGACGCTGGATGAAGGCGAGCCAGGAGACGCTGTCGGGCTGCTACTGAGAGGAATCGAGCGCGAAGACATTGAGCGAGGCCAGGTACTGGCGGCGCCGGGCAGTATCACACCTCATACGGAGGCGCAGGCGCAGGTATACGTGCTCAGCAAGGATGAGGGCGGGCGGCATACGCCGTTCTTCAACGGCTACAAGCCCCAGTTCTACATCCGGACCACTGACGTCACCGGCGAGATCGAGCTCCCTGAGGGGGTCGAGATGGTCATGCCCGGCGACAACATCGAAATGAAGATCAAGCTGATCATGCCTGTGGCGCTGGCCGAGCAGCTACGCTTCGCCGTGCGCGAGGGTGGCCGCACCGTCGGTTCGGGCGTCGTCACGAAAATACTCACTTAGGCACGGTCCAGAATGGCACGAAGAGGGGACAACCGAATTCTCGCGACTCTGGCCTGCCCGGAGTGTAAAGAGCGCACGTATAATACGAACAAGAGCCGCCGCAACGACCCGCAGCGGATCGAACTGAAGAAGTATTGCCCAAGGTGTAGGATCCATACATTGCATCGAGAGGTCAGGTAGGCAGATATGGCTAGGAGCCAGGGCGTCCCCCGCAGGTTGAGTCCGGATGCGGCCCGTAAACGATTGAGCTTCCGGGTTGTCGGCGAGACCGTCGCCGAGCTACGAAGAGTCACCTGGCCGACTCGTGAGGAGACACTGAGGCTGACGCTCATGGTCATCGCTGTCTCCGCCGTCATCGGGGCCTTCCTGGGCGTCGTCGATATCGCGTTCGCCAGGATCTTCGAGCGAGTCCTAGGTTAGAAATGACTACTGAAACAGAAGTGCGTTGGTACATCGTCCACGCATACTCGGGCCAAGAAGAGCGCGTCAAGCAGAACCTAGAGCTGCGCGTGGCCACCATGGACGTAGAGCACAAGATCCTTAAGGTGGTCATCCCCACCGAGGACGAGGTGGAGATCAAGGGCGGGCGACGAAAATCCGTACCTCGCAAAGTTTTCCCGGGCTACCTGCTGGTGCAGATGAAGATGGATGATGAGAGTTGGTACGTCGTCCGCAACACGCCGGGCGTGACCGCGTTCGTTTCTGCGGAAGACGAGACCGACGCACGGCCGAAGCCGGTTCCGCTGGAGCAGCACGAGGTCGATGCGATTCTGAAGAGAATCGAGTCGGACGAGCCCAGAGTCCGAGTCGGCTTCACGGTGGGACAGAACATCCGAATTACTGACGGCCCGTTCGTGGATTTCATGGGCTACGTCGATGAGCTCTATCCGGACAGGGCCAAGCTGAGAGTCCTCGTATCATTCTTTGGAAGAGAGACGCCGGTCGAGTTGGACTTCCTCCAGGTCGAAAGAGCGTAGACGGAAAGGCGATAAATGGCGAAAAAAGTACTCGCCAAACTGAAGCTTCAGATTGAAGGCGGACGGGCCACGCCCGCATGGCCCGTAGGTCCTGCCCTAGGTCAGTACGGCGTCAACATCATGGCGTTCGTCAAGGACTACAACGAGCGCACGGCCTCACAGACCGGGACTATCATCCCCGCGGAGCTTACGGTCTTTGAAGACCGGTCGTTCTCGTTCATCATCAAGAGCCCTCCGGCCTCGGAACTTCTCAGGAAGGCAGCTGGCGTCAAAAAGGGCAGCGGCAATCCCAGGGCCGAGAAGGTCGGCCGAGTGCCCCAGGCAAGGATTCGGGAGATCGCCGAGACCAAGATGCAGGATCTCAACGCAGCGGACATTGATGCCGCGATGCGCATCGTCGAAGGCACGGCGCGCAGCATGGGTATTACGGTAGACAAATAGCAGAGGCTACTCAGATATGGTAAAACGAGGCACCAGGTACGCTACCGCTCAGGCGCTCGTCGTGGAGGACCGTGAGTACGAGCCGCGAGATGCGGTGGCCCTGGCCAAACAGACCGCGACGGCGAAGTTCGACGAGACGGTCGAGTTGCATATGAAGACAGGCGCAGATCCCAGGCACTCCGAGCAGATGGTCCGGGGCGTCACGGTCTTGCCCCACGGCGTAGGCAAGCAGGTCCGGGTGGCGGTGTTCACTCAAGGCGAGGCAGTCTCCGCGGCGGAAAAAGCCGGAGCGGATTTCGTCGGCGGCGACGATCTGATCCAAAAAGTCCAGGGCGGCTGGGTCGACTTCGACGTATCTATCGCGACACCGGACATGATGGGCAAGGTAGGCAAACTCGGGCCGATTCTCGGGAGACGCGGTCTAATGCCGAATCCCAGAGCCGGAACTGTGGTCCAGCCGGCCGCTATCGCCGGGGCCATCGACGAGGCCAAGAAGGGTAGGATCGAGTTCCGCTTGGACCGGACCGCCCTGATCCATGTTCCCATTGGCAAGGCCAGCTTCGAGGACCAGCAACTGCTGGACAACCTAACAGCGGTTGTCGAAAATATCGTCAGGGCGAGGCCGAGTAGCATCAAAGGGCAGTACATCCGGTCTGCTTACCTTTCCACGACCATGGGTCCCAGCATCCCGATGAACGTTGCCAGCACGGTCGAGCTTAAGGTAGAATAGAGACCGCGCCGCAGACAGTGGGCTCCGCACCAGCGGATTAAAAGGCCAGCCCACCGAGGTAAGAGACCGAGCAGATAGTTTGTCTCGCCCTGAGTTGCGGCTCAGGGCTTTTTTTTGAGGTGATCTTTGCCGACTCAACAGAATCTGGATAGGGTAGACGCGATCCGTGACTGGATCGATCGTTGCACCATCGCCATCTCCACCGACTATACCGGACTGAGCGTCGCGGATATGACCTCGCTCAGGAAGGCGCTGCGCGCTAGCGGCATCGAGTATCGTGTAATCAAGAACACCTTGGCGCTCCTCGCCGCGGATGGCTCCACTAAGCCAGATGTCAAGCAGATTGTCGAAGGGCCCACGGCACTTGCCTTCGGCTATGACGATCCACTGGTGGCGGCTAAGGTGCTGACCGATTTCGTAAGGGTGAACCGCTCGGTCCTCAAGGTCCGCGGTGGCGTGATGGGCGAGAGAGTCCTTACCGCTCAAAACATCGCGGCCCTGGCCGCCCTACCGTCCAAGGAACAGCTGCTGGCCCGACTGCTTCGCCAGCTCAACGCCCCGATGACGGGACTCGTTTATGTCCTGAGCGCCCCTATCGCAGGCCTGGCCCGAGTGCTTCGGCGCCACGCCGAATCGATGCCGCAAGCCGAAGCCTCGGTGGAAGCGGAGACGACGGCGGAAGAGGCGCCCTCACAACAGCCGGTGACCGAGGACCTCGTAACAGACGAGGCCACAGAGGAAGTCCCGGCGGAAGACAGCGCCCCCACAGAAGAGCCCGAGAAGCAGACTCCGGCATCGGAGGAGGCATCTGCGGAAGCCGAGCCCGTCGAGGCAACCGCCGAAGATGCGGAAGCTTCGACAGAAGAATCGACAACAGATTCGGAAGAAGAGACCAAGTCATAAGACACGGGTAACGAGTAGGGACGAACATTTGGCGAAGGAGGGTTGATACCGATGACCATGACGAAAGATGAAATCCTGGAAGGCATCAAAGGACTGTCCATAATGGACGTGGCCGAGCTGGTGAAGTCGCTTGAGGAGGAGTTCGGCGTAAGCGCCGCCGCCCCCGTGGCGATGGCTGCCGGACCCGCGGCGGGCGTCGAGGCGGCGGATGAAGTGGAGGAGCAGACGGAATTCACCGTAGTCCTCAACGAAATTGGCCCCAACAAGATCAATGTGATCAAGGCGGTCCGCGAGGTCACGACCCTGGGCCTCAAGGAAGCCAAGGAGTTGGTCGAGGCCGCCCCGACCAACGTCAAAGAAGGCGTTGGCAAGGCCGACGCCGACGAGGTAAAAACGAAGCTGGAGGCCGCAGGCGCCACGGTAACCGTCCAGTAGTCGTCTCGGATCGGCTTCGCACTAAGGCCGCAATGCGAAGCCGTGGTTCGACAGGCTCACCACGAACGCAGCGTCAATTCACCGTTCGTCCTGAGCCTGTCGAAGGACAGTTCACGTTACACGGTACTTCTTGTTGCAAGATTCCTTGTCCCTGAGTCTTCCGCTGGAGTCGGAATCGTGAGTCGTCGCAAAGACCGCGAGCGGGTCGAGGCTATGAAGCGCCTCGACCCCGACTACAAGGGTTTCCGGGGTACTGGCAACGAGCCGAGTCGCCCCGGGAACACCCCTCTGGAAGCCGTCACCTGCAGCAACTGCGGACGGAATCGCAACGTGGCACGGGCTGTCGCCCTGTTCCAGGGCGACAGCTACGTCTGCGCCACCTGCACTGAGCAGGGAAGAGTCCCCAGCGGGCCGACCGCCACGTGATCACCCTTCGTAAAGACGACGGCTCTAGATTCCTCCGTCGCTCGTCTCTTTCGGAATAACACACGTCGGCGGCAACCGAGCCTACGTCAAATACGGAATAGTCTGAGGCCCCTGGGGCAGCACGCAGATTCGCGATTCCCGCCCGTACGACTCCACCAGCTCCGATACCTTCGATGCTACGTCCTCTATGGGCTCCAGGTGCGCGCCGCGTACCTGCGACTCCGTCAGGTAGCCCGACTTCAGGTACACGTCGGCCCGTAGCTGGATCTCGGCCTGTAGCTGGACCTGCCACTGGTCGTGTCGGCTGTATCCCGGCGACCTGATCAACCGCGATAGCTCTTCAGGGCCATCCGACTCCGACAGTATCTTCCCGTACTCGCCGTGGTCGGGGATGCCGTCCGAGCACTCCGCCGCGCAGATGATTGAGCCGCCGTCCCGGACCACCTGCGCGGCCGCTGACATCCCCTTCACCGCCTGGTACAGGTTCAGGTCCAGGGGATAGCCGCTGTTGGTCGTCACCACGATATCGAACGGTCGCGAGACTCCCCGCATGGCGGACCGTCTTGCCACCGCCACCGAGGCCTCATGCTCGGCGAAGAGTTCGCCGGCGTAGGCGCTGGTAATCTGGTGGTCGCGGTTGATGGTCACGTCCAGGGCGAAGTCCACGCCCGTCTGCCGGGCGATCTGTCGGATGGCGTCGTGTACCGGGTTCCCCTCCGTGATCCCCCAG
>JAQBTI010000025.1 GCA_027624995.1 Chloroflexota bacterium | reverse complement strand
TGACCACGCGCCGCGTGACCAAACATCGAATGTTGAAAAAGGCCCTATCAAGTCCACCTGGCCGTTGACGTCTTGAATGGCCCCGCGCACAACGGGGACCTGAACAAACCCGTTTCTCTTTTCGGTTGTCATTCCCCTTCCATGCCTGCGGCGGGCGGTTTTCGAAGAATCACTTGAGTCATCAAAGCGGAATTGGGTATCAGAACAATGCTTTCGGTACTTCGAAGAACGGTGTGCATGACTCCCATCTCTTTGACCAACCCCGTTTGGCCCATGACCGTGATCTGATCGTCGAGCTTGAACGGACGACCCAACGCGAGTAGCAGCCCGGCGAGGATGTTGCCTATCAAGTTCTGAGCCGAGAAGCCAACGATGATACCTGTCATGCCACCGACACTCACCGCAAGGGCAGGATTGGAAGCCAGGATCGTAACTGCCACGACACCGACTATCGAGTAAGAAACCGTGCGAATGATCGCCCGCATCATAACGCCTGCTTGCCGGGCGCCCTGGAATTCGTACTGCTTTAGAACGTACTCGACCAAAACCTCTATGGTGATCACCGCGGTCAGGGCAACGTCGGCCGTGACCAGACGAGCCTTGTGGGGAACGAGGAACGCCATCGTGTCCTCATCAATCTCCCCAATGAGTGAAACCCCAATCGCCCCCAGTAGTACGACGAATACTGAAAGGGCTGTGGTTAGCCAGGCACGAGGCTTCTGAGCGTCGGCGGACGTTCGGTCCGACGGTACTTTCGTCATCAATTGTCTCTCCTTCAATAGAGTGTTGCCTACCCGTTCGGATTCGGAAGTCCCATCGTCGTCGGTCGGTCACCCGGCGGGCAAAGCGATGCCGGGTCTGAACCGACCTGTCGCCGCTAAGCGTCCCGATTGTAGACCAAAAACGATCGGTATCGTAGAATCCGAAGAATTCATCATGTCCTAGGGCGGCGAAGTGCGAGTCCACGGGGATCGTAGCCGTCCCGTACTCTCACGCTTGTCCCACAGGAATAGGGTTTCTGAGACAGAGTCCCGGCGCCTCTCCGGGACTAAGGACCATGTCTTTGCGGCGTTTTCGCCGAAGAGTGTTGCCACCTGCAAAACGACCTGATATATTGAGGACTGGATTGTTGACCAAATCAATCAACAAACGGAGGAGACCCGTTTTAGATGACAGAACAGAGGGTCATTTCACGCAAGACCGGGGTCGAAGACACTGACTATAAGTGGGGCTTCGAGCTCGACATAGAGTCGGACATCGCGCCCAGGGGCCTGAACGAAGACATCGTCCGGCTCATCTCCGCCAAGAAGCGCGAGCCTGAGTGGATGCTGGAGTGGCGGCTGAAGGCCTACCGGCACTGGCTCAAGCTCGGCTCTGAGGAGCCCAAGTGGGCCAACGTCAAGTTTCCACCGATCGACTACCAGGACATGATCTACTACGCCGCGCCGCGCTCCCAGGCTGACGGGCCCAAGAGCCTGGACGAGATCGACCCGGAGATACTGGAGGGCTTCAACAAGCTCGGCATACCGCTCGAGGAGCAGAAGAAGCTCAGCGGGGTCGCGGTCGACGCGGTGCTCGACAGCGTCTCGGTGGCCACGACTTACCAGGAGATGCTGAAGAAGGTCGGCGTCATATTCTGCTCCATGAGCGAGGCGGTCAAGAACCACCCGGAGCTCGTGCAGAAGTACATCGGCTCCGTGGTCCCCTACAGCGACAACTTTTACGCGACGCTCAACTCGGCCGTGTTTAGCGACGGATCATTCTGCTACGTCCCGCCGGGCGTCCGGTGCCCTATCGAGTTGATGACCTATTTCCGGATCAATGAGATGGACACCGGCCAGTTTGAGCGCACGCTGATTATCGCCGACAAAGGCAGCTACGTTAGCTACCTGGAGGGCTGCACGGCGCCGATGAGGAAGACCCATCAGCTCCACGCCGCAGTGGTAGAGCTGGTCGCCCTGGACGACGCCGAGATCAAGTACTCGACTCTCCAGAACTGGTACCCCGGCGACAAGGACGGCAACGGTGGTGTCTACAACTTCGTGACGAAGCGCGGCAAGGCGCAGGGCCGGGGCTCTAAGATATCGTGGACTCAGGTGGAGACGGGTTCGGCCATCACGTGGAAGTACCCCAGCGTCATCCTTCAGGGCGACGACTCGGTCGGAGAGTTCTACTCGGTCGCGCTGGTAAATAACCACCAGCAGGCCGATACCGGTACGAAGATGACCCACATAGGCAAGAACACCCGGAGCACGATCATAGCCAAGGGTATCTCCGCCGGGAAGGCCAACAACACCTACCGTGGCCAGGTCAAGATCATGCCGACGGCCAATGGCGCCAGGAACTTCACGCAGTGCGACTCGCTGTTGATAGGCGACGAGTGCGGGGCCCACACCGTCCCCTACATAGAGGTCCGGAACCCCACGGCGCAGTTGGAGCACGAGGCTACGACCTCGAAGGTGAGCGACGATCAGCTCTTCTACCTCCAGCAGCGAGGGCTATCGTTGGAGGAATCCAACTACATGATCATCAACGGCTTCTGCCGAGGCATCTTCAAGGAGCTGCCCTTCGAGTTCGCTGCGGAGGCATCGCAACTCATGAGGGTTAGCCTCGAAGGGACGGTGGGCTAGGTTATGGCAGAATCAGATACCGACAAGAACGCTCCGCTGCTCGATGTGCGAGACCTGCACGTCTCAGTGGGAGAGACGGATATCCTCAAGGGGATCGACCTCACCGTCAGTGTCGGAGAGGTCCACGCCATCATGGGGCCGAACGGGTCCGGCAAGAGCACGCTCGCCAGCGTCTTGGCCGGCCGGCCTGAGTTCACAGTGACGCACGGCAAGGTGCTTTACGGAGGCCAGAACCTGCTGGCGATGCTTCCAGAGGAGCGCGCCAGAGAAGGCATCTTTCTCGCGTTCCAGTACCCGGTGGAGTTGGCCGGCGTACGCACTTGGCAGTTCCTGAGGGCGTCCGTCGATGCCGTACGTCGGCATCGCGGCCTCAAGGAGCTCAGCATTCGCGAGTTCGACAAGCTCCTGGACGAGAAGCGAGAAGTGGTCAAAATAGACCCGGAGATGCTCAAGAGGTCGGTGAACGAAGGGTTCTCCGGCGGCGAGAAGAAGCGCAACGAGGTGCTTCAGATGGCCATGCTGGACCCAACTCTGGCCGTTCTGGACGAGACGGACTCCGGCCTGGACATCGACGCTCTCAAGATCGTTGCCGAAGGTGTGGACCGGTTCCGGTCGCCTTCCAAGGCCATCATATTGGTCACGCACTATCAGAGGATCCTGAACTACATAAGCCCCGACCGAGTGCATGTCCTGATGGACGGCCGGATAGTACGGTCCGGGGATCGAGAACTGGCACTTGAGCTTGAGAAGAAGGGATACGACTGGATTAGAGAATCGGTAGCGGCCTAGCGACCAGCGCAGGTCACCAAGATCGATAGCAGCACAAATGACTCAAGCACCAGCCAAGAACCAGAGCTACCGATCGGACTTCCGGACCGCCGAGCAGGCGACGGACAGTCCGGCGTGGCTACGCGACGTCCGGGCGGAGGCAATGGCCCGGTTCGAGGAACTCGGCTTCCCCACGGCACGCAAGGGCAACGAGAAGTGGAAGTATACCAACGTCGCCCCTATAGCCAGGTCCGAGTTCGGTTTCGACCCAAAGCGTGATCTCAACGGCCTCAACGCCGACTCGCTGACGGTCGCCGTCCCCTGGCACGAAACCTGGCATCGGCTCGTATTCGTCGACGGCGTATTCGCGAAGGACCTGTCGAGCCGGCCCGAGGCGGCCAACGGCGTTCGAGTATCCAGTCTGGCGGAGGCCCTAGTCTCTGACAACGGCGCTGTACAAGAACACCTGGCCAAGCACGCCCTGTTCGAGGACGATGGCTTCGCGGCCCTTAACACCGCCTTCGTGCGGGACGGGGCTTACGTGCGGGTCACCTCGAACGTGACGCTGGAGACCCCGATTCATCTGGTCTTCGTCTCCACTGGAAGGGCCGAGCCCACGGTGTCATATCCCAGGGTCTTGCTGGTGGCCGAGGCCGGGAGCCGGGCGACCGTCATCGAGAGCTACGTCGCGCTAGGAGACGGTGAGTATTTCAACGACGCGGTCTCGGAGACGGTACTCGGCGAGGGCGCCGAGATCGAGCACTACAGGCTTCAGGCCGAGGGTGAATCGGCCTTCCATGTCGGTACTGCCAGGGTGGTCCAGGCCGAAGGCAGCAACTATTCGTCCAGTGCGTTCTTCAAGGGCTCGTCGCTCGGCAGGTATGATCTATCGGTGCTTCTCGACGGTCCCGGCAGTACGTGTCGCCTCAACGGGCTCTACATGACCTCCGGTTCGCAGCACCAGGACAACAACATAAACATTGAGCATGCAAAGCCCCACACGACAAGCCGGCTCTACTACAAGGGCATCCTGGACGGCAAGTCCCGGGCTGTCTTCGGCGGCACGGTCCTGGTCCGGAAGGAGGCGCAGAAGACGGACGCGCTCCAGTCGGACAAGAACTTGGTCTTGTCGCCGGACGCCGAGGTCGACAGCAAACCTGCCCTATTCATTTATGCCGACGACGTGAAGTGTGGACACGGGGCGACCGCAGGCAACATAGACCTGGACACCGTCTTTTACATGCGGAGCCGGGGGTTGGACGTGGATGCGGCCAGCCGCCTGTTGATCTACGGCTTCGCCAGAGAGTCCATCGACACCGTCAGGGAGCAGCACCTGAAATCCTACCTGGAATCGCTGTTCCTGGAGTCACTTCCCAAATACAGGTTCGAGTTTTGAGCATATACGACCTGGACGACCTTTACCAAGACGTGGTCTTAGATCACAGCCGCCGCCCCCGCAACTTCAGAAAAGTAGAGGACGCCGACCGCACTCAGGAGGCGTATAACCCTCTGTGCGGAGACCAGCTCAAACTGTATGTCGTCTTCGACGGGGACGTGATATCCGATATCGCGTTTGAGGGGACCGGGTGCGCGATATCGAAGGCGTCCGCATCGATGATGACGGAGAGCGTCAAGGGCAAGAGCATAGAGAAAGCCCAAGAGATATTCGAGTCCTTCCGAGCGATGATCACAATGGACGAGGATGTCGATATAGACCGAGACGAGCTTGGGGACCTGGGGATTCTGGAAGGGGTGTCGGCCTACCCGACACGCATCAAATGCGCAACGCTGTCGTGGCACGCAATGCACGCTGCGCTCGCCGACGATGAGGGAACGGTCTCGACCGAGGCCAGCTAGCGAGAGGCGAGGAGCGGGCCAATGCACGTGCCAGTAAAAGTGGACTACGGAGTGAGAGCTCTCGTCGATCTGGCGATTCACGGAGATGACGGGCCGGTACGGGCGTCGGACATCGCCGGCAGGACCAATATACCTGCGCCATACCTGGCGCAGGTCTTGCTCAGCCTGAGCCAAAAGAACCTGGTCAAGAGTCAGCGGGGGCCACAGGGCGGTCACTCTCTGGGCGCGGACCCACACTCGGTGAGCCTGAGCGCCGTACTGGAGGCCCTCGGCGGGATGGACACCCCGGTGGCGTGCCTGGGCGATGCCGCCATTTGCGCTCACGTCCCTTCGTGCGCTCAGCGCGAGGTGTGGCAAGAGGTCGACAGGGCCATATATCGCATTCTGGATGAGACGACGGTGGGCCACCTGGTTGACCGCACTCGAGCCATCCAGGCCCAGAAGCGTGAGTCTGCATTAGACGAGAAGTTGGAGATAGTCGCTGTCTAGTATGCGGCGAGGAAGTTGATAGGAGGACCTGGTCGTATATGACTTTTACTAAAGTTGGGAAGTTGGAGGAAATCTCCCAGGGGTCGGCGAAGGTGTTTCAGGTCGGTGACCGAGAGGTCGCCGTCTGCAACGTAAACGGGACGTTTTATGCGATCGACGACTCCTGCTCACACGACTTCGAATCGTTAGACCAGGGCGTTCTTGATGGTTACGAGATCGAGTGTCCACGGCACGGGGCCCGCTTCGACGTCAGGACCGGTGAAGTGACAGGACCCCCCGCAATACTGCCCATCGACTCGTTCAAGGTGCGCGTCGAGGGAGACGACCTCGAGGTGGAAGTGTGACGGTCTCTCGAGAGCAAGCCCCTTCGAAACACAGGCTTGACGTAGCCAGAATCAGGAAGGACTTCCCCATTCTGTCACGGAAGGTCAACGGCGTGCCGCTGGTATACCTGGACAACGCCGCCACATCGCAGAAGCCCAGGTCGGTGATCCAGAGCCTGGTCGACTACTACGAGGGCTACAACTCCAACGTGCACCGCGGCGTCCACACGTTGAGCATGGAGGCGACGAATGCCATGGAGGAGGCCCGCGCCAAGGTGGCAGCCTTCGTCAACGCCGAGTCTCCGGACTGCATCATCTGGACCCGGAACACCACCGAGGCGATAAATGTCGTTGCCAAGGGCTGGGCCATGCAGCACGTCAAGGCCGGCGACGAAATCGTCACCACGGGTATGGAACACCACAGCAACCTGGTCCCCTGGCAGCAGGTAGCCAGGGAAAGAGGGGCTAAACTCAGGTTCTTGCCGGTCGCGGCGGACGGGTCTCTGGACCTGTCAGAGGTCGACTCCATCATCAGCGCTCGTACGCGGCTGCTTACTGTCGTCCAAATGTCCAACTCCCTGGGGACGATCAACCCCGTCAAGGAACTGGCCGCACGGGCGAGGGCCGTTGGCGCCACGGTCCTGGTGGACGGAGCGCAGAGCGTCCCGCACATGCCAGTGGACGTCCAAGACATCGACTGCGATTTCCTTGCCTTTTCCGGCCACAAGATGCTGGGTCCCACCGGTATCGGCGCACTCTATGCACGGCACGAGGTCCTGGAGCAAATGGAGCCGATGTTAGTCGGCGGCGAGATGGTGCTGGAGGTCACGTACGAAGACGCGACCTGGAATGACCTGCCGATGCGATTCGAGGCCGGCACGCCCAATATCGCGGATGCGATCGGCCTAGGAGCCGCTATAGACTACCTCCAGGCGCTCGGCATGGACCAGATCCGAGGGCATGAGATCGAGCTCACCCGATACGCTTTAGACGCCTTCAAAGAGTTGGAGGAGGTGGACGTGTACGGTCCGCCCGATCCGCAGGCCAGGGGCGGGGTCGTCCCGTTCCATTCCGCCAGCGTCCACGCCCATGACGTAGGCACCGTGTTAGACCGCCGAGGCGTGGCCGTGCGGACGGGCCATCACTGCACGATGCCGCTGATGCGAACGCTGGGCGTCGCCGCCACCGCAAGGGCCAGCTTCTACATATACAATACGGTGGAAGAAGTGGACGTGCTGGTGGACGCAATGAAAGAAGCCTTGAGGTATTTCTCGGATGGCGCTCGATGATCTGGACGAACTCTACCGCGACTCGATCCTAGAGCATTCCCGCAACCCCAGACATCGCGAACAGATAGAAGACCCCGACCTGACCGCCGTCCGCGCGAACCGGTTCTGCGGTGACGAGGTTCACCTTCAGATCGCCCTGGATGATTCTGGACGGATTGTCCGTATCGGGCTCCAGGGAGTCGGCTGTGCCATTACTCAGGCCTCCGGTTCTATGATGGCAGACGCCCTGCGGGGAAAGACACTCGGCGAGGCCGACGAGCTATCAGAAGCGTTTCGCGGCATGATGCAGGGTCGGGACAACCCGGTAGAAAGCCCGCTGGACGCGCTCGCCGGGGTCAGGCAGGTCCCGATTCGCATCAAGTGCGCCCTGCTGTCATGGTCGACCCTCGACGACGGCATCAAGAAGCACCGCAAGCGCAAGTGAGTCCCCAGTCGATCACGCGGTTTCCACAGTGATCCGCCGCGTGTGAAGATCGTTTACTTTGCCTCTACTCCTGAAGCCAGACGCGGCTCCAGTGGGAGTACTCGAATAGGGCGAAGTTGGGATAGAAGTCCTGCACTCGGTCCGACCATGTCCAGACCGATAGCCGGGCCGCCGGCATGAAGCGAGAGGCGTTGTCCAGCATCTTCCGCTGAATGGCCTGAACGAGCTCCGTGCGGACGGCCGGGTCGAACTCCTGGGCCTGGGCCTCTATCAAGCCGTCGAGCTCCCGGTCATCGACCCCGGAAGTGTTCAGCCGCCCCTGACTGTGAAGGACGGGCAGAAGGTACCCGTTGGGAGTGGCCGACGGGGCCGGGGGGCCGAGGAACATCTGGTAGTCTCCGCCAAGCCAGACCTCGTCACCGAACGCTCGCCTGTTCACCACTTCTATTTCGGGTTCAAAGCCAACTCGTCGCATCTCGTCCGCGATTCGTTCAGCGTGCGCCTGGTATGCATCGCCGAAATCGCCGACCTTGATCACTACGGGTACGGGTAGCCTCGCTCCTGCCTCTCGGAGCAGTTCGCGCGCGCGGTCTGGGTCAGCGAAGTATCCCCTCAACTCGTCCTCGGGAAGCAGCCAATCGGCTGACGCGACTGGAAAGCCGGGCGACGGATATGCCTTACCGCGCCATACCTGGTCAATCGTGTTCCAAGGGTCGGTCGCCTGGAAGACAGCCCTTCGGACCCTAACGTCTTCGAAGACCGCCGCGCGGGCATTCAGACCGATCTCAACACCCGTTGTGTCAGGAACGAGTAGAAATGGCGCAGACGGTCGTCGCTTTAGGTACTGCTCCCACCGCGGCTCATCCATCTGCTCCACGTCAATAGAGCCGACTCGGAACGCCGCGTTGCGGATAGTGGTATCGGGGATGATATGTATTAGTAGCTCGTCGACGAGAGGTCGGCCTTCCTCGAAGTAGCTTGGATTACGGTCGAATGCGTGGATGGCGTCGGGGCCGGTCTCCTTCAGAATCCAGGGGCCGCTTCCGACGGTGGGGCCGTCACGAAGATCGCCGTTGAGGGCAACCGCCTCAGGCGCAACTATCTTCGTGTGGCCGTGGGCCAGCGACAGCATGAAATCGGCGTCGGGAACGGATAGGGAGATCCGTAGCGTTTTCGGGTCCAGTGCCTCCAGACTTTCAACGGCGCCAAGCAGCGCTGCATTCGGACGGTCCTGCTGGCGCTGGCGGTTGTAGCTGAATACGATGTCTTCAGCAGTCAGCTGCCGTCCGTTTAGCGGGGAGAGGTCTTGCCAGACAACATCCTGCCGTAGGCGAAACACGAACGCCCCGTCGTCCTCCATCTCCCACTCTTCGCAGACCTCGCATTCGACAGTCAGACTTGGCAACGCAATATCGGGGCCCGACTGGAGGCGCATGAGTCTGCTGTAGACGATTCCCGGTCCCCATGTCGCAAGGACGGGCGACGCTTCGTCATGAACATCCTGGTGGGCGATGTTGGCCCTCGAGGACAGGTTGAGCGACCCGCCGAACCGCTGACCAACGGTGGAACTCGTAGGCGTCCCATCTGATTTGATCGGCGTCGGAATGACGGACGTTGGACGAGGCGGAACCGTAGGCGGGGGTGGAGTTACCGCCGTGGGCGCCGCGGTAGCCGATCCCTCCGCCGTCGCGATGGGCGGCACCGATGTTGGTCCGGTGGTCGGGCTCACGGCGAGAACAGGCGTAGACGATGCAATGGGGGAAGGGTCGGAGGACCTCGAGCAAGCGACTGAAGCGAGGATCAGGAAGAGCAGAAAGCCGTACAGCGGCCGAAACTTCACAGCCTCAGTCCAGCGAGATGCGGAAATCGTCGGAGTCCACGCGCCAACCTGACTCCCTCCAGTCTCATCGCCAAGCCACCCATCCCACCTGTAGTATAATCTAGGCCCATCGCCGCACGCCAGACGCTCGAACCCACGCACGCCTGTGCGAAGCCGTTCCGAGCCCGGCAGCCTCGCGAGGTCAGCATGCTGGTCGACTGCCATGTGCACCTGGACTCTTTCACTGACGGAGAGGTCTCGGATGTGATGGGCCGGGCCTCGGCCGCCGGGGTTGGCTTCGTTGTTTCGGCTGGTACTACGCTGGGATCTTCTGAGCGGGCGGTCGAGCTTTCTGGCACCTTTCCGAACGTATTCGCCGGTGTCGGCGTACACCCGATGGACATAGACACGCGGCTCGACGAAACAGCCTACGACCGTCTCCGGGCACTTGCATCGTCAACCGATAAGGTGCTGGTGATGAGCGAGATCGGCCTCGACTTTATGGAAGGGACCCCGGATCGCGCGATCCAGTTCGAGGCGTTTCGTGAGCAAATACGTATCGCGAGGGAGCTGCGCCTCCCCATCGTATTCCACAGCCGTGGGTCTCACGACGACGTACTTCGTGTGCTGCGCGAGGAGCAAGCGTACGACGTTGGGGGTGTGATGCACTACTTCCAGGCGAACGAGCGGACTGCGGGTCAGGCCGTCGACCTGGGATTTTACATATCGCTGGCAAGGCCGCTGCTCCGTCTTCCGGGGCTACAGGCTGTAGCGCGCGGTCTCCCGCTCGACCGAATAGTGCTGGAGACTGACACGACCCCGCAGCCGTTCAAGGCGAAGCGGGAGAACTGGACGGAGCCGCGCCACACACGAGAGGTCGCCGAGAAGCTCGCCGAGCTACACGGAAAGACGGTCGAGGAAGTCGAGGAGACCACGACCGCGAACGTCAGACGTCTGCTCGGCGAGCGATGGGCCGTGGTTGAGCGCCATATTTAGGGACCGAAACACGACTCACCGCAGAGGACGCGGAGAACGCAGAGGTATGAACATCAACATTCCTATTTGTCTGCGCCCTAGGCGATCTCGGCGGTTATGTTGCAGGGTTCGGCGCGAGAACGATAGCCGGCAGTAGGATATGCGCGAGGGTCCATCCGATACCGGCAGGCCCTAGAGCACGCATCGTTCCCCAACCCTGTACCTCCCGGATGGCTATCGTCCCGGCCCCGAGCATCCAGGCCAGAGATACCAGCCACAACGTTCCTCCGACCGCTGGGACTGCGATGAAAGCGAGCAGCAGTCCCGGACCATAGACCATACCCATCGACCGCATCAGGTTCCTGTAACCCGCTCGGCCCCCTAATAGGCGCGTGCCCAGAAGGTAGACCACGGTAGCCCACAGTAGCCAGCCGATGACCGCTGTACTGAAGGCCAACAACATTAGAGTCGCCGGACTCTCGTCCCGACCCTCTATGGTGAGCCCCTGGATTCCGATGCCCAAGGCGATTCCCGCCGCCGCAACGACCGCAAGCGAGCGAAACATCGCCTCCGGCCTGTCGCCTGTTGCGCTGTAGACGCTGGCGTCGAAGAGGGCTGCTTTGAGTACTTGTTGTAGAAAAGACAATGTGATTACCTGACCTTGGAACTATGTCGGGCGATTGTATCGTGGTGGCCTGTGGAGTCAAGCAGTTATAATTTGGTCGAAACAAAGTCGACGAGTGTGATAAACGGAGGGTTATAGTGGGAACCAACTTTCACCAGCTGCGGATCTTCCACGCCGTGGCCAGGCTGGGTAGCTTCTCCAAGGCTGCGCGGGAGCTATCCATAAGTCAGCCAGCCGTCTCTACCCAGGTCAAAGCGCTCGAAGGGTCGATGGGAGGCGCACTGTTGAATCGAGCGCAAGGAGGCGTACGGCTGACCGACACCGGGAGCGCCGTGTTCGAGTACGCGCAACGCATTTTTTCTCTTGCGGAGGAGATGCAGAGCGCCGTCCTGGAGATACAGGGCCTCAAGTCCGGCAGGCTGACCATCGGCTCGTCCACCACGCCGGGCGAATACATCCTGCCCGGACTCATAGGCCGGTTCCGGAAGGAGTACCCGGGCGTCGAGGTCTCGCTGTCGATATCGAACACGCAGACGATCGTGGAGCGCATACATCGCCGAGAGCTAAACCTGGGCCTCGCGGGCGCCCCTATAGAAGAGGAGGGCTTGCGGTCGTTCCCGTACGTGTCGGACGAGATCGTCATCATCGCGGCCCCGGACCATCCCGTGGCTGACAGGACGGACCTCTCGATGGCCGACCTGGAGGGCCGCGAATTTGTGCTCAGAGAGCCCGGCTCGGCCACTCGCGAGGCGGCCGAAGGGTGCCTCAGGGGGCACGGACTGGCCCCGAGAGTGACTATGGAACTCGGCAGCAACGAGGCGGTCAAGCGTGCGGTGGCGGCCGGCCTGGGGCTCGGGATGATCTCGAAGTTCGGCGTAGTGCCGGACGTCGTCGCGGGCTTCATCAAGGTATTGGACGTGAAGGGGTGGAACTGTCGGAGGCCGTTGACGGTCTTCTATCGCGACGAGCCTCATCTGCCTGCCGCGCAGCAGGCCTTTCTGCGTTTGCTGCAGGAGGAGAGGCAGGCCGAGGGGGAAGAGGCGTAGTCTCGCGGGCTTCCGCAGGTCGCCCCGATGAAAGACCGGGAGAGACAAAGGCGTCGCGCGCGCGGGGGCATGTCTCGTTTTGTGTCGTTGTGTGTCATTTAGCTTGGCGATTTCGTGCGTGGGAAGCACGGTGGGAAACAAGGGGGACGGACCCGCTGGGGTCCCCGGACTGAAGTCCGGGGTTGGGTCTAAGAGACAGGCCTGATCGTCGATTTTCTGTTGGGGCGTTCCGTCCTGTTCCATTCTGCTCCCCTTCAGCTTTGGGGCTGCGATTCGGATGGGCCTCGGCGGTATGTTGTTGGTACGTGGCCGGAACGTCGGTGGAATAAGAATGGGACGGGCCCATTGGAAACGGTTGAAGCAGATCCCTCGCCGCGCTCGGGATGACGACGTGAGGCTGCGAGTGATCCCATGAGACTGTCTTAGGATAGCACGGACGTTCTGTTCGGTCAAGGGTCCGCATGACGTCAAATCCGCCGTCAAACCTGAACCTGATACGGCCTCAGCGGCGAGCCGATGGGCGGGATGAGGCGGACGTGCCATCCCAGTCCATCACCAAATAGGTGAAACTTCATGGCTCAAGAACCCGGTCTCAAAGCCGTTCACGGGAAACAGGCGGTGGATTTGGGGCGAAGCTGACTGTGGCAACGACGTTGAGGGCAGGGAAGTACCGCCCTTACTATATACTTAGGCTGTAAACATCGCTAAAATAGTAACTATGACTACACGAACATATAACCAGGAACTGCCTAGGCCATACGGAAAGTCGATTGGCCTTCGGCTACTTTCCGCTCTGGAGAGCACTGGTATCGACCCGTTTACCTCTTCTCTGGCGGTCCAGGAGAGTGCAGCTCTCGGATTGACTCAGCGCCATACCGTGAGCATCCTCCATCGGCTTGTGGCGGCGCAGTGGCTAACGCGGGTGAAGAAGGGCGTCTACGCGATCAACGACCCAGTAACCAAGGCCCCGAGAGCGCACCCTTTCGCCATCGGCACGGCGCTCGTAACGCCATCGACGGTGAGCCACTGGTCTGCCCTCCAGCACTGGGGGTTAACAGATCAAATCCCGGTGACGGTCACCCTCTCGTCCTCAAGACGGACATTTCCACCCGCATATGATTCTCAGCACACCCGAAGTCGCCCTGCCTGGATTGTGGCTGGCACTCGCTACGAGGTCATCGCCATTACCAAGGCTCGTTTCTTTGGAATCAGCCAAGTCTGGGTCAACGAGCGTAATCAAGTCCCCATCTTCGACCGGGAACGAGCGCTTCTCGATGCATTCCACCACTTCCACGTCTTTGGCTCACTGTCTGTAGCGCTGGAAATTCTGGAGAACCACCTGGCGGACATCGACCTAACCCGCCTGGTCAGATACGCCCGACAACTCAGTGTGGCAGCGGTAGTGAAGCGCATTGGCTGGGCGCTTGAGCGTTTGGAAGCATCCCCAGAGGTTCTGGCACCGCTCCTAACCTATCGTTCCAAGGGTGACACCCCCCTGGACCCTGGCCGCCCGGCCCGCGGCCACCATAATCCTACCTGGCATGTAATCGAGAACCTGCGCGATGGCTGACAACACAACCCCTCCTCTGCGATCACTTCGGGTGCGAATGGCGGCTGCCGCGAGAGAGGTTGGGAAGCCACAGTACGTGCTGGAGAAGGACTATGCGCTGAGCTACCTCCTGGCTGGTATCGTAGCCGTGCCGCAGCTTGCCGATTCGCTGGTGTTCAAAGGTGGCACCTGCCTGCGGAAGGCCTACTTCCCGGGCTATCGCTTCTCCGAGGACCTGGACTTCACGTCGCGCTCGCCATGGCGCTGCGAGGAGTTGCTCGACGCCCTGGTCCAGGCGGCCGACAACATGAAGAAACGGCTGCTCACGTTTGGGCCGTTCGAGGTTGTAGTAGCGGAAAAGCGCCACCGCGAGCCGCATCCTCACCGATGCCGCCAAGCGCTACAAGAGGGTGGACCGGGCA
>JAQBTI010000024.1 GCA_027624995.1 Chloroflexota bacterium | reverse complement strand
CGGCATGCCGTGCCCCTACCCTAGGTTTTTGGTGACGCCGTAGCGGCTAGACGATGGACAGCATCCGGTCCAGGGCGATCTTGGCGTATCCGGCCGTCTCGGGGTCCACTACTATCTCGTTGAGGACAATACCCTCATTGAGGCCGTCCAGGACCCACGAGAGGTAAGCCGGGTGAATTCGGTACATCGTCGAGCAGGGGCATACGACCGAGTCGAGGCAGAAAACGGTCTTGTCGGGGTTCTCCTTCGCAAGCCGATTGACCAGGCTGATCTCGGTCCCCACGGCCCACTTGGTGCCCGGCGCCGCGTCTTCGATGGTCTTTTTGATGAATTCGGTGGAACCGTTGGAGTCAGCGGCTTGGACGACCTCCATCGTGCACTCTGGGTGGACCACTACGTTGACGTCGGGGTGCCGCTGTCGGGCCTCCTCGATCTGCGGCACGGTGAACCTGGTGTGGACGGAGCAGTGCCCCTGCCACAGGATGACCTTGGCCTGACGGAGCTCGTCCTCGGTGTGGCCTCCCATGGACTTGAACGGGTTCCAGACGATCATCTCGTCCGGCCTGATTCCCATCTTCACGCCGGTATTCCGTCCCAGGTGCTGGTCGGGCAGGAAGAGTATCTTCTCGCCTTTTTCGAGCGCCCACTTGTATGTCGCCTCGGCATTGGAGGAGGTGCAGACGATGCCGTCGTTGCGGCCACACATGGCCTTGATGGCAGCGGTCGAGTTCATGTAAGTAATGGGTGTTATCGCGCCGTCGCCGAGCAGGCCTGAGAGGTCGTCCCAACAATCGAGGACGTCGTCAACGTGGGCCATGTCGGCCATCGAACATCCGGCGGTCAGGTTCGGAAGGACTACCTTCTTATCGGGGCCGCCCAAGATGCTGGCCGTCTCCGCCATGAAATGGACACCGCAGAAGATGATGTACTCCGCGTCCTCTTGTTCGGCAGCGAATTGAGAAAGTTTGAAGGAGTCTCCCCGGAGGTCGGCGAAGCGGATTATCTCGTCCCGCTGGTAGTGGTGGCCGAGTATCATCAACCGAGTACCCAGCGCCGCCCTCGCTTCGAGGATTCGCCGGTCCAGCTCCTCTGGCTCCATTCGCATATAGCTCACCGGCAATTTCTGCCAGCGAACATCGACCTTTAACTCTTCGAGCAAGGACTTCGATTTAAGCTCTTCGTCCGTCTGACAAAAAGCAGACTGCTCGATCTCCGTGATCGGTATGGTCGGCTCTCGTACTGTGACTACCACTTGAAAGTCTCCTTACAGCGGTGGCCTGCTAGGGCGCGACGGCACCCTGCAATGACCACGGTCCCGTCTTTTCGACGCAGACCTCTACTATTTCGCCTTTTCTATCGCCTTCGTCTTCGAAGAACACTAGCTTGTCGTTTCGGCTTCGTCCAAACCACTTTCCGCGCTTTCTTCCCTCCACCAGTATCTGTAGGCTCTCTCCGGCCAGGCCCGAGTTGATCTCAGTCAGGACCTCTTCCTGGAGTGCCTCGATGGCCTTGAGCCTGGCGGTCTTGTCTTCCGACGGCACGTCGTCCCCCATTGTCCTGGCCGCGATGGTACCTGGTCGGTTCGAGTATGCGGCGGCGTGAACCTTGTCGAACCTGATGTCTCTTATCAGGTCCAGCGTTCGCTCGAACTGCTCTTCCGTCTCACCGGGGAATCCGACGATAACGTCCGTGCTCAGCGAAACGTTTGGTACGCGGTCGCGGACCTTCGTTACCAATTGACGGTAGTCGTCGTTGGTGTAGCCTCGTCTCATCGCCGAAATCACTTCGTCGTCGCCGGCCTGGAAAGGCAAGTTGAAGTGCTCACATACCTTTTCGAGCTCGGCGACGGAGTCGATGATGTGTTCGGTCATGTCGTTGGGGTGCGAGGTAAGGAACCGTACCCTATCGAGGCCATCGATGTTGTTGATCTCGGACAGCAAGTCACCCAGGTCCGGGTTGTCGGGCAGATCGTGTCCGTAGGAGTCGACGTTCTGTCCCAGCAGCGTGACTTCTTTGACTCCGCGATCTGCCAGCAGTTCGGCCTCCCGTACGATTTCGCCCAGCGGCCTACTTACGTCGCGTCCCCTTCGGTATGGGATGATGCAGAACGAGCACATCTTGTCGCAGCCGTGGCTGATGGGGATGTAGGTCGCCACGTCCGGCGTCGCCGTCAGCGGGCCGAGACAGCCGTCCGGGTCGATGCCCATACGCTCCCCGAGGAGGTCGATGAGGGGCTCGAACTGCTGAGGGCGCATAAACAGATCAGCGTAGGGGAAGCGCTTTTGCAGCGGCTCAGACTTTGGCCCCACCATGCAGCCCATCAGAGCGATGACCTTCTCCGGATGCGCTTCCTTTAGGGGCTTAAGGCTTGTCAGCATGCCGACGGCCCGATCTTCGGCGCTTTGCCGGACGACACAGCTATTGAGGACGATCACGTCGGCGTCCCTGGCGGACGGCGTGGAAGAGAGGCCCATCTGACTCATCGCGCTTTCCAAGCGCTCGGAGTCTGCCTTGTTCATTTGGCAGCCGGTGGTCCAGATATGGTAGTTGCGCATGTTCTTGCAAGTGTTGTGGCGGAGGGAATGGGATTCGAACCCATGTCCCCAGTTACCCGGGGAAACCGCTTAGCAGGCGGCCGCACTAGACCTCTATGCGATCCCTCCACTGTCCACCTGATATTCACCGTAATATAGCAAAAATACGGGCACTCATCAACGGTAAACATTGTGAAATCCGACACTTTTGGCAAACCCGCTTAGGAAGTCGTCGCAGAGTCGTAGTTTAGTGGCTGGTTATCGCCATCGCGTTTTTCTATTGAATGCCAATCCTAACCGGATTGTTAAAACATTCACAAAATGCGTAAGGATGGGTCTCCGGATTGGATTGGGGCCTCGCGAGAATCAGGAAGGGCGGGGTCGCGCTGGCGGGCGACCTTTAGGAGTCGGCGGTTGTGGCTTGCGCCAGGTGATGGTCGGACTCGCTGCCGACCCAAACCTCGCCGTCCCCGAAGAACTCCTTCTTCCAGATGGGGACGATCTGCTTGATGCGGTCGACGCTGTACTGGCAGGCGGCGAAGGCGTCGGCCCTGTGAGGAGACGCAACCGCGACGACCAGGCTGATGTCTCCGATCTCCAGTTTCCCGAGGCGGTGGGCGATGGCGATGTCCTCGATCCCCCAACGGTCTCGCATCTCGTCCGCAATCTCAGCGAGCTTCTGGTCGGCCATCGGCTGATAGGCCTCATACTCGAGATGGAGCACCCTGCGGCCATCCGTCGAATCACGGGTCGTCCCCAGGAAGGTCACGACCGCGCCGTTGGAGTCGCTCCTGACCCGGGCCGTTATCGCCTCAGGGTCGAGAGCCGTGTGTAAAATCTCGATCACAGACATCCTCCGCTCACCGGTGGAATCAGCGCGACCTCGTCCCCATCGCTGAGCACGTGGTCGTGTAATTGGTATTCCTGGTTGACGGCGACTACCAGTCGGGACGGGTTTTTCCCCGGAAGTATCGCGGGATGGGCTTCCAGCAGACTGTCGGCCATCCGCGCTACCGTGGACCCGTCGGGCAGGTCTAGCTCGAGCTGTGCCGTACCTGCCCTGTCGCGGTAGCTCGCGAACAGTCTGACGTTGACCCTCAGTGCCTTGCTCCTATGCGGCTATTGACTTCGATTATAGCAGTGGCTCTGTGGCTGCGGTTGATGCAATTGAACCTCCCAATTACCTACAGCGGGTTCTCACCAAGGTGAAACAATCTAGTCCTCCTCGGTCGGTGACTCATCGTAGCGGACGACGTTGGCTGCGTGGAGGGCCTCGATTCTTTCCTCCGTGTATCCCAACAGGTCCGAGAGGATCTCGCGTGTGTGCTGGCCGACGGTTGGGGTCTGGCCGACGACCATCGGTGTCCGGCTGAACTTGATCATCTTTCCAGTTACGTGGATTGTGCCCGCCACCGCGTCGGGGATTTCGACCATTATCTCGCGCTCGTGCACGTGGGGGTCCACGGCCGCCTGCTCGGTGGTGTTGACCGGGGCGGATGGGATGCTGAAGCCTGAGAGGTAGTCGACCGACTCCTTGGTCGTCATGCCGATGAAGAGGTTAGCCAGCTCACTCTCCAGGATGTCGACGTGTTCGCCTCGCTGCACGCGATTGACAAATCTGGGGTCAGCCGTCCACTCCGGCTTTCGGAGGGCCTCGCAGACTCTTGGCCACATGGCGTCGCTGGCCGCGGTGATGTAGACCCATCCGTCAGAGGTCGGGTAGGCGTTGCCGAGGCCAGAGCCGTTGCCCTCTCTTTGCTCCACCGTTCCTTCGCCCAGGTAGGCGGAGATCGGAATCTCATTGACCGTAAAGCCCGTATCGGCCAGAGACACGTCGATGGCCTGACCTTCCCCGGAAATCTCGCGCTCTCTCAGTGCCGCCAGCGCGCCGATAGTGGCGTGGAGAGACGTAATCCGGTCGATGAGGGGGAAGTAGGTCTTGATCGGCGGATCGTCCGGGAAACCGGTCAAGGTCATCAGACCGCCCAGAGCTTGCCCGATCTGGTCAAACCCGACCCGGTCCTTGTAGGGACCGTACTGGCCGTAGGCGGAAACGTTGATCATGACGATGCGCTGATTGAGTTCATGGAGCACGTCGTAGCCAAAGCCCATCTTCTCGATCGTACCGGGCCTGAAGTTCTGAAGCAGTATGTCCGAGACCTTGACCAGGTCTCGCAGGACTTCTTTGCCCTGGTCGGTGCGGAGGTTGATCGCGAGGCTCTTTTTACCGCTGTTGTATTGGACCCAGTAGGCGCTCTGGCCGCGGACTCTTGGACCGTTGCCGCGGCTCTCGTCGCCGGAAAGGGACTCGACCTTGATGACCTCGGCGCCCATGCGTGCGAACATCAGGGCGCAGCGAGGCCCGGCCTGGTAACGCCCCAGGTCCAGCATCCGTATGCCCTCCAGAGGCGTCGCAAGTGGGCCGTCTCCGTTGTTCATGTCAGTCCCTTCCTATCGAGGAAGTCCTTGAACCCCTCCAGTATGGGCGTGGGTGTCAGCTTGCCCAACAGGGCCTCGCCCTCCTTGTCGAACATACGCCTCCAGGCGTCGCCCACGTTGTCGATCATGATCTCCTTGATTCCCTGGACCATTCGTGGGTCGTTCTCGGCTATCTGGCTGGCGATCTCGGTGGCTTTCTGCAAAAGATCGTCGTTGGGGACGAGGTGGTTCAGCAGTCCGATTCGAAATGCCTCTTCGGCTTGTACGACGCGCGCTGTAAAAAGGAGCTCCTTGGCCACGGGCCAGCCGACCTGCATCGGCAAGCTCCACGTGGAGTTGATTCGGCCGTAGGACGCGGCCAGGAACTTGAAGCTGGTGCGCTCGCAGCCCACCCGGATGTCGAAGCTGGACGCCATGACCGCGCCGCCTCCGTAGGCCAGGCCGTTTATGGCGCCGATCGTGGGTTTCGAGCACTCGGCGATGTGCCAGGCGCGCTGGGCCCTCTCCGGATCGGGGGTTGCATTCGAATCTTCAGCGATGCGCGCCATCTCCTTGATGTCCGCACCGGCTGAGAAGGCCCGTTCGCCGGCGCCGGTAAATACGATGGCCCTGACCTCGGGGTCAGCCTCCATCTCGGCAATGGCAGCGTCAAGTTCTCGGTACAACTCGACGCTCAAGGCATTGAGGGACTTGGGGCGGTTGAGCGTGATCGTCCCAACGCCTGCGTCCTTCTCGACGATGATGTTCGCGTAGCTCAAGCGGGGCTCCAACACTGCGGGCTCGGGCCATTATAGCGGAGTGGGTCTCCGAAGGGGTCAAGGAACGGCGTGTCGAGGTAGAGGCGTTCGATGATGGCCTACTCGCCCCCTTGTTTCGCAGGCCACCTTAAGGGGCACGCCGTGTCCCTAAGGAACGGGCGTGGAGCGCCTCCGCTAGTCCCTGGGGACGATCGGCAGCTTGAGGTGCGATGGGTAGTCGGATGAGTGGTGGACGGTCTGGAGTGCGTAGGCGAATCCGGCGTCAGTACCGATGGGCGCGCCGGTGTTTGCGTTGCGGTCGTACTTTGGGAAGTTACTGCTCGATAAGTCCAGACGGATGCTGTGGCCCCGCTTGAAGACGTTGCTGGTCGCCCAGAGGTCGATGGTGTACTCGTACACGTCACCGGGCTGTATCAGGCTTCCGGGCCGGCGCGGCAGGCGGTACCTGGCTCGCACGATACCGTCTGCCACGTTCATGGCGCAGCCGCAGTTGTCGACATCTACCAGTTTGGCCGTGAAGTCGGTATCTGTCGCGGAGCTCGAAGCGTACAGGGTCACCGTGACCGGTCCGGTGACTTCGGTATCTTTCTCCAGCGGCGGGGTCGTGTAGACCAGCACGTCCGGCCGAATCTCGATCGGACGCTGGTCGTAGGCACCGGGAGGCACGAAAGCGGGGTCGCAGCACAGGCCTCCCCCTCGTGTGGGCACTGGGTCTATAGGGTTGTAGGCGTAGACATCGGTGGGCTCGTGGTGCGGTTCCTCTCGGCTCAGACTGCCGTCGCCGTTCAGCGTGTTGGCCCTTCCGCCGCTGTGAAGGTAGTAGTTGACCTCCTCAGCTCGGCGTAGCGGCCACTCGTCCTCGAATCGCCAAACGTTGTCGCCCATCACGAAGATGTGGACCGGTTGCTCGTCGGCGACTCCGTTATCTTGGTCTTTGAGCCAGTGGTCGTAGTAGCGGAGAATCAGTCCGTATAGGTCCAACTCGGCCGCTGCCGATCTGTAGCCGAAGGCGTAGTCACCCGAGACGTTGGTGGGAAGGCCTGAGTGGACCCACGGTCCGATCAGCAGTCTCTGGCCCTTGCGGGCTGCCTCTGATGCGCCCATCTCGCGCATCCGGCTGAAGTTCCGAATCGTCCCGCCAAGGAAGGTGTCAAACCATCCTCCGTAGTTGAGGCCCGGGACTGATATCTGGGAGTGGGACTCCTCGATGGAGATCCGCTGCCAGTAGCTGTCGTACTCGGGGTGGACCAGCCAGTCATAGTAGTACTGGGCCAGGCCTCGAAGCTCGGGGAGGTCCTGTAGAGGAACGTGCTCGAACCTGTCGGTCAGCCGGTCCTTGGAAGCGATCAGTCTCTTAAGTTGATCCGGCCCCAATAGCATGCGTCGCGAAAGGTTGTCCCAGTTGCCAGCGGTCAGGTGGCCCATCGACCAGGAGAGATTGAAGCCCAATTCGAACGCCCCACCGCGCCAGGCCCAGCCTTCGTGGTAGTCCGAGGCAGTGAAGCCGGGAGCGATCGCGGACAGTGACGGTGGACTAGACTTTGCCGCCAGCCATTGGGTGGCCCCCACATACGACACGCCGTACATCCCTACCTTGCCCGTGCACCAGGACTGATTGGCCGCCCATTCCACCGAGTCGTATCCATCGTCGATCTCGTTGACGAATGGGTAGAACTCTCCGTCGGACGAATGCCGTCCCCGGACGTCTTGGATCACAACCGCGAAGCCCAGCGACGCGGCCCGAATCGGGTCCATGTGGCCGTACCGGCCAGATGGCCCGGCCTTGCCGCAAGGCGTGCGGCCGAGGAGGGCCGGGTATTTGTCCGGCGTGTCGGGCCGGAACACGTCGACGTAGGTGATCGTGCCGTCCCTCAGCATCAGGGGTATGTTGGGCTCGAACTTTACCGAAAGAGGCGGGGCCATCTATCACGTCTCCACACTGGCTGTGTTTGGTACTCAGGAACGGCAGTGAACGTAGCACAGGGGCGTGGCACTGACAACCCACGCAGGGTTGCAGCCGGCCTGTGGTGTGGTAGAATTTATGCGTCCATGGCGCGATAACGAGCCCGGCTGTTCTCATATTGAGATCAGACCGGGCATTGAATTGTATGCGACCTGGGAGGAAAGGCGGACGATGAACGGAAACGCAATGGACCAATCTCTGATTACACCCTACGGGGGCAGCCTGGTGGACCTCCTGGTCCCACCGGAGGACAAAGAACAACTCAAGGAGCGGGCCGGATCGCTTCCCTCCGTCCAGATATCGGACAGAGCAGTGTGCGACCTCGAACTATTGGCCGACGGGGGCTTTTCGCCGCTGGACCGTTTCATGGGCAAAGAAGACCACCAGTCCGTCCTGGAGAACATGAGGCTGGCGTCAGGGCAGCTTTTCCCGATTCCGATCACGTTGCCGGTCGATTCCGACAATGTCCGTCTAGACGCGGAGATCGCGCTTCGGAACTCCAAGAACGAGCTCCTCGCTATCATGATGGTGGAGGAGGCCTACGAGTGGGACCGGGACGAAGTCTCTCGACAGGTCTTCGGCACTACGGATGAGCGGCACCCCATTGTGGCTGAGATGTCTCGCTGGGGTACAGTCAATATCTCGGGGCGTTTGCGAGTCCTTGACCTACCCAAGCACTTCGACTTTGCTGAGTCTCGGTTAACGCCTGCTCAGACACGGTCCAGGCTCGAAGAGTTCGGGCCTACCAACGTCGTTGCGTTCCAGACGCGAAATCCGCTTCACCGCGTTCACGAGGAACTGACCAAGAGGGCCGCGGAGGCGGTGAACGGCGTTCTTCTGCTGCATCCCGTGGTCGGGCTGACGAAGCCCGGGGACGTCGATCACTACACGAGGGTCAGGACCTACAGGGCCCTGGCCGACCGGTACTACGATTCCACCGGCATCGTCCTCGCATTGCTGCCGCTGGCAATGCGCATGGGCGGACCGCGCGAGGCACTGTGGCACGCAATCATTCGGCGAAACTACGGGGCCAACCATCTGATCGTGGGCAGGGACCACGCCGGCCCCGGGAACGACTCTACGGGCAAGCCATTCTACGGGCCGTACGATGCCCAGGACCTGGTCCAGGAGCACAGCGACGAGGTCGGTGTCAAGGTCGTCCCATTCAAGGAGTTCGTCTACCTGCCGGAAGAGGACCGCTACGAGGAGTCGTCCAAGATCGCACCGGATATGGTAACGGCGTCGATCTCCGGGACCCAGGTCCGCGAGGAGTACCTAGACAAGGGAACGACGCTACCGGCCTGGTTTACGCGTCCCGAGGTAGCGGAGATACTGTCCGAAAGCTACCCGCCTCGCCACCGACAGGGCGTCTGCGTCTGGTTTACCGGGCTGAGCGGCTCCGGCAAGTCGACAACGGCCGACATTCTCACGGTCCTGCTGATGGAGCAGGGCAGGCACGTAACGGTCCTGGACGGCGACGTTGTGCGTACTCATCTGTCGAAGGGCCTCGGATTCAGCCGAGAGGACCGAGATACGAACATCAGGCGGATAGGGTTCGTGGCCGCAGAGATCGTGCGCGCGGGCGGCATAGCCGTGTGCGCAGCTGTCAGTCCTTACCGTTACACGCGCGACGACGTCAGGAACATGGTCGGCTCCGACAACTTCGTGGAGGTCTTCGTCAATACTCCGCTCGAGGTGTGCGAAGCGCGCGATACCAAGGGGATGTACGCCAAGGCAAGGCGGGGAGAGATCAAGGACTTCACCGGAATCGACGACCCGTACGAGGCGCCCCCGAACCCCGAACTCGAGTTACAGACGACCGCCGTCAGCGCCGAAGAGAATGCCCGCATCGTCCTTGACGATCTCAGGCAACGGGGTTTCGTGCGCGCATCGGTGGGACAAGAGGTAGCGGTGGCCAGCTCCTAGTCTGGTTCCTACGTCCTCTGCCGGCGAGCCTGCCGGATCCAGCGAGGCTTCGTGAACGTCTTCGGGCACGTGGGATTGACCCTGGCGGTGGCCTATGGCGCGGACCGCCTGGTCCGCAGACCTATGGCAGACGGCAGTTCAGGGGCCCGGGTCAGCAGGCTCGACCGCCTCAAGGAACGCCTGCTCAGGCCTCTTGACTACCGTGTCGTGGTCGTCGCGGCTCTGCTTGCCGACCTCATCGACAAGCCTCTAGGATTCTGGCTGGCCCCCGAGCTTGTCAACCACGGCACCCGGAGTTTCGCACACACGGTCGTGTTTGCCATCGCGCTCCTGATCGCGGCGACTGTAGCGACGTCGACCTGGACCAACCGGCTTCTCGTGGTCTCTCTGGCCAGCGCCTGGCATCTGGTTCTCGACCAGATGTGGAGGTCGAGGGAGATCGCCCTCTGGCCCATCTACGGATGGACATTTCCCATCGTTGGGGAGAGGGCATTCTCCGAGTATTCCGGTTCTTATCTGAGCAGGCTAGCCGAGTTTTACAAAGAACCGTGGGAGCTCGCGGGGGCAGTCGTGATATTACTGTTCGTGGCGCGGATAGTATTCAGGCGTGACATCAAGGCATTCATTCGGTCCGGGAGCGTCGGATGACGCCCGACCACTCCCGAGCCGGCCCGTTGGCCTCGGCGTGAGCGGTTTGCTACAATCGCCTCCTAATCCACGATTGCCCTTTGTGAGGGACCGGTGCCGACGACACATGAACTAAAGGCGGCCGCACAGGTCGAGATAGACCGACACGCCGACGATCTGGTCGGCTTTGCTAAGACAATCCTGGATGCCCCCGAGCCCGGGTTCCGCGAAGTAAAGACCTCGCGGTTTGTTGCGGACCAATTTCGGCGCCTGGGGGTCCCGTACGAGGACGGAATTGCGCTGACGGGTGTCAAAGGGATGCTGAAGGGCGCCTCCTCAGGTCCGACCGTGGCCGTCATCGGGGAGCTAGACTCCCTCAAGGTGCTCGGACACCCGCATGCCGACTTGGAGACCGACGCGGCCCACGCCTGCGGGCATCACGCTCAGATCGCGATGATGCTGGGCGTCGCCACGGGCCTAAAGGCGGCGGGCGTCCTCGATAGCCTGGCCGGGAAGGTCGCGCTGATTGCCGTCCCCGCCGAAGAGTACATAGAGATCGAGTACAGGGACGATCTCAGACGCGAAGGCAAGATCGAGTTCCTCGGTGGGAAGCCGGAGTTCATACGGCTCGGCGCCATGGACGACGTCGACCTGGCAATGATGACCCATACGACCTCCAACCCTAGCGAGTCCAAGATTGCGATGGGCGGCACCAACAACGGCCTCGTCGCGAAGAAGATCAGGTTTACAGGCCGGGCCTCTCATGCCGGCGGGTCGCCGCACGCCGGTATCAACGCTCTGAATGCCGCCATGATTGCCATGTCGGCCATCCACGCCCAGAGGGAGACCTATCGGGACGAGGACACGGTCCGTATCCATCCAATCATCACCCGCGGAGGAGTCGCCGTTAGCTCTGTGCCTGCAGACGTGCGAATGGAGACCTTTGTCCGAGCACGAACGGTGGAGGCGTTCATGTCGGCCTCCGCCAAGGTCGACCGCGCCCTTCGGGCGGGCGCGATGGCCGTTGGAGGCAGCGTTACCATCACGACACTTCCCGGCTACCTGCCAATCCGAAGCGATGAGACCATGCTAGACACGTACCGTTCGAACGCCGGGCACCTGGTCGGTGAGGAGAACCTGGTCGAGCTCGGCCACCGCACAGGCTCGACGGACATGGGAGACCTATCGCATATCATGCCGGTAATCCATCCGTACGTGGCCGCCGCAAGCGGCAACGCGCACGGCGCCGATTACCTGGTGGGCGACTACGAGCTCGGAGTGATAACGACGGCCAAGGCAATGTGCATGACCGTAATCGATCTCCTCGGCGATGACGCCCGTCTTGCCAAGAGGGTTAAGTCGGACTACAAAGCTCCCATGACCAAGGCGCGCTACCTTTCGTTCGTGCGCGGCCTGCTCAAGGAAGAGACCTACACTGAGTAACCGGACAGAAGCCAAGGCGGACGCGGACCGTATCAGTGCCAGGATGGACGCAGCCGTCGATGGACGGTCCCTCTGGCTCATCGAGGCCGCGAAGACGGTGCTCAACACCCCCGAGGTCGGCTTCCTCGAAGCAAAGACGTCCGCGCTCGTCGGTCAGAAGCTGAATGAGCTCGGCATCGCGCACGAGTCCGGGATCGCCCTCACCGGAATCAAGGGCTACATCCGCGGCGCTAATCCAGGACCGACAGTAGCGATCATCGGAGAGCTCGACGCGCTCCGAATCACCGGCCACCCTTACTCCGATCCCGAGACGGGCGCCGCGCACGCCTGTGGCCACCACGGGCAGATCGGAGCCCTATTAGGGGCCGCGGTGGCACTGTCGGCGCCTGGAGTGAGAGAGAGCCTGTCGGGGAACGTCGCCCTCATTGCCGTACCGGCGGAGGAGTTCATCGATATCGGCTATCGGTGGGGGTTGCGTGAGGAAGGCACGTTGGGACTGCTATCCGGTAAGCAGGAGTTCATCCGGCTCGGCCAGTTCGATGACGTCGACATGGCGATGATGGTCCACACCTCGTCCTCGCCCGAGGACGCTCGGTTTTCGCTGGGCGGGACCAGCAACGGACACGTGGCTAAGTACGTCGAGTTCATCGGGCGGGCATCCCACGCCGGAGGGTCCCCTGAGCACGGAGTCAACGCCCTGCAGGCCGCCATGGTGGCCTTGAACGCGCTGAATGCCCAGCGCGAGACCATGCGCAACGAGGATGCGGTGAGGCTTCACGGGATAATCAGCGCTGGAGGCACGTCGGTGAACTCCGTCCCGGCAGATGTCAGGTACGAAGGCCGTGTGCGAGGAAGAGATTTCGAATCGATCACCGATGCCAGCGCCAAGATGGACCGATGCCTTCGAGCCGGAGCCTTGGCGACCGGCGCCAAGGTCAGGATAGTGACGGTCGCCGGGTATCTGCCGATGCTTAACGACCCGGTGCTGGTGGACATGTTCAGACGGCGCGCGGGTGACCTCGTGGGTCCGGCAAGGGTAGCCATCCAGCCTGAGGACCGAAACCGGGGTGGATCGACCGACATGGGCGATCTGAGCCACCTTATGCCGGCGATCCACCCGTATACGGGTGCTGCATCCGGCGGCGGCCACGGTGTCGACTACCTAATCGATGACTACGATCAGGCCGTCATAAGGCCTGCAAAGGCAATGGCAATGATGGCGGTCGACCTTCTTTCGGACAATGCAGTCAGGGCCCGTGAGGTGCTGGCCAAGAGTCCACCGCGTATGACAAAAGCCGAGTACCTGAAGCTCCAGTACGGCCGAATGTCCGAGGAGCTGTACGAGGGGAAGTAGGCGTCCAGGCGTAGAAAACCCTAGACGGCCGCCGCGCCTCTGAGGAGCTTGAGGCCGCTTCGACGTCTGTGGAGCAGTGCGAGGGCCTCCTCGCGGGTCGCCTCGTCAATTTCTGCGTGCCATTCAAGCTCGCCACCTCGCACCGACGCCAGCGGCACGCCGTCGCGGAATACCACCAGGTTGCCCAGCAGCGCGGGTACTCGTGGGCCCGGAGTCAGGACTCCCGCGAGGTTTAGCGGGTCGCAGGCCGATACGGCGATCAGGCGGCCATCCGGCACGGTCTTTCTGAATGAGCGAAGCGCCTCCATGGCCTCGGGGAGCGCGAACTGCTCGCCGACGAAACCCGCGACGAAGCGGCCTCCGCGAATCTCACCCTTGGCCTCGGCTCGACGGTAGACCCTCAGGAGCTCGCGCCATCGGGGCGCCATTGGCTCTCGGGCCAGCACTTCGGGGAAGACGATTCCGTATCGGTGTAGGAGTTGCATGGCCCGCGTCTCGACGATTTTTTCAGGGGTACCTATTAGACCGTTGGGCAGCTCTCCGTTCCCTTCAGCGGCGTCGATCAAGGCCGGTGGGCCCTGGAGAAGCGACCAGCGGCTGGTCGGGGCGCGTCTTCTCGGTTCCCGTCGGGACCGAGTCGAGCGCTGCACGCGCTTCCGGGTACCGTCAGCCATCGAGCGCACCGTGGAGAAGCCGTCGGAAGTTACCAGGCCGGACGCGACAAGGTGCCAGAGTCCGGTCTCGACGTCGGACGGTAATCGCCGGATGCCCGAGGTTATCTCGGGCAGGAACGACGCCCCTCGGCTGGAGAGTAGCTCCAGTATCTCGCCGGCCGCGCCAACCTGCTCACGGTCGGGCGTAGGATCGTTGAGTAGCCAGTCCAGCGCGTCTCGCAGGCCCAGCGATATCGGAACGTTCCGCGACATCGTCGCCTTACCCGCCGCCGAGTCCCCGATGGTTGTCCTCCTGCTGAACCTGCCCCAGACGACCTCGCCGCCCAGGCTCAGATCGTCCAATGAGCTCGACGTGAAGTCGGGGACTCTAAGCGGAAGTATCTCCGCCTCCCAGGCGCCGGCCGCCGCTTCAAAACCTTGAAGCTGCTCGACTGCCTCCAGCAATCCGCCCCGGTCTAGGTGCCAGGGCGAGGAGGCGTGCTGCCATCGCGTGAGGAATCGGATGAAAGTCGCAGCCGATATGGGCTCGATCTCCCGCCTGAGTCCCGATATGGTGGCGCGGTGAATTCGGGCCAGGATTCGCCGGTCGCAGAACTCCTCCTCGTCCACTCCAGGGGTGAAGCGCCCGCGAAGGACGTTTCCCGTCGCCTCCATGTTCGCCAGGGCGATGTCTATTCCGCCGCGGCGGAGTCCGATCGCGTCCGCCAGCGCGGCAGGCGTGAACGGGCCGATGGATTCAACTCGACTGCGTACGAGTACCAGCTCCGCCTCGTCCTGTGTGGGCGTTTCCGAGGCGGGTTGACCGGAGG
>JAQBTI010000023.1 GCA_027624995.1 Chloroflexota bacterium | reverse complement strand
CGTCAACTCGAGGGATGAGGTCCACATCTTCAGCCGGGGCGACCACCCTCTGACGATCTGGGACCGTGACGGCAACTTCATCTCTTCCTGGGGAGAGCGCACCTTTTCGGCGAACCCTCACGGGATATACATCGCCCCTAACGACAACGTCTGGCTGATCGACAGAGATTTCCACATCGCGACCGAGTATTTGCCCGACGGAAGCCGCTGCGCACCCTCGGAGAAAAGCTCGCACCCTCGCCTAGCTACATCGGCGATCCCTTCAACATGCCCTCTGGCCTTGCCGTTGCGCCGAACGGCGAGATCTTCGTATCCGACGGCTATGGCGGCCATCGGGTCCACAAGTTCAGCGCCTCCGGCAAGTTGCTGAAATCGTGGGGCAAACAAGGGTCTGGCCCTGGCGAATTTGCATTGCTGCACAACGTCTGGGTGGGTAGCCGAAGCAGGGTGTTCATCTGCGACAGGGAAAACGACAGGATTCAGATATTCGACGACCAGGGAGGTTTCCTGGAGGAATGGACCGACCTCTGGATGCCCGGCGACCTCTGGATACGGGACGAGGTTGTCTACGTCGTGGAGCAAGGTGGATCGAGCGGCGTCAGCCTCTGGACTCTCGACGGAGAGATGATTACTCGCTGGCGTGGGAGCGAGGGAGCCGGCAAAGGGACTTTGCTGGGCGGACACGGGATTTGTGTCGACTCGGACGGCAGCATATATGTCACCGAGATTGGCCAGGGGCAGCGGGTCTCCAAGTTCGTCAGAGTCTGAAGACCTCAGCACCACCGGCCGGCGAACTCTAATGAGATGGAGCGGACCGGGCAAGCGGGCCACGGCCATTCTATCCAGAGTGGCGGGTGGCGCCCTGGACCTGGTTCTCCCGATCAGTTGCGCGGTCTGTCACACCGAGGGTCATTACCTCTGTCCTGACTGCGAGTCCGAGCTGCCCAGACTAGAACGGCCTTACTGCACGCGATGCGCGGACCGTGGAAAGGAACTGCTGTGTGATTGGTGCGCCCGTTCGCGTCCTGAGGTGGACGGCATCCGCGCGCCTTACCTCTTCGAGGGCGTCGTTCGGGAGATGGTCCACGACCTTAAGTATCGCAATATCAGGGCGGCCGCACCCGACCTTGCCCGGTTACTGGCAGATTTCCTGAACACTAACCGAGTGCCTGGTGACGTGCTGGTCCCGGTCCCCTTACATCGAAGCGCCGAGCGCCGGCGGGGCTACAACCAGTCCCAACTTCTCGCAAGGGAGCTGGCAAAGCTGACCCGCCTACCCCTCGTTGGCCACGCCTTGCGGCGGACGAGGTACACCGAACCGCAGGTCTCCATGGATAGCCTCGACCAGCGGAGAACCAACATAGACGGTGCGTTCGAGTGCTTCGACGACATCTCGGGACGCACGGTACTGCTGATCGACGACGTCGTCACGACCGGTAGCACGATGTCAGCTTGCGCCGAAGCTCTGAAGGCCAGCGGCGCAGCATCGGTCTGGGGCCTGGCATTGGCCCGTCAGTCCAGCGGCCAGCCGCCCACTCGCTGACCGTTCACAACCCCCCGCGTATACAATGACGCGGGCATGAAGATAACCACTCCTCGAACACCAGCTAAGGGCGTACAGCGCTTCAACACTTTCCACGCATTCGAGAACCCGAGTTTTCGGCTTCTCTGGCCCGCAAACTTCGCGTCATACACCGCACGTTGGATGCAGGTAACTCTGCTGGTCTGGTTCGTTCTTGACCTTACCGACTCTCCGTGGAAGGTCTCGCTGGTAGGATTCTTCAGCATGGCGCCTCTCCTCGTACTGGGACCGATCGGGGGAGTCCTGGCGGACAGGATCAATCGGCAGAGAACCCTCTTCGCGACACACCTGCTGAACCTTGTTGCCGCGCTGGTGATGACCGTGCTCCTCTTATCGGGACGAGAGGTGTACTGGCACGCCTACATCGTGATAGTTGCCACGGGCACGGGGTGGTCTCTCGACAACCCGGCTCGGCGCTCTCTGATTCTCGATCTCGTAGGCAGGTCAACGGTCACCAATGCCGTAGCATTGGACTCGACCGCTATGCACTCGAGCAAGCTGGTCGGTCCACTCGCCGCCGGAGTGCTGATAGCCGCAATAGGTGTCGAGGGCGGCTATGTGCTCGTCAGTCTTCTCTACGTTGTCTCGGTCCTGCTGCTCTGGTTGCTGGGTTCGAGCGGACAGATCAGAACCGCAGCTATATCTCAACGCAAGCGATTCGAGGCGTCGAGCCGCACCCCCGGCCTGGGCGGAATCTTCAGTAACCTTTGGGAAGGCTTCCAGTACGCCAAGGGCAGCACTACCATGCTCGCCGTCCTGTCGATCACGGTCGCGATGAACCTGCTGCTTTTTCCATACATGCAGATGGTGCCGGTCGTCGCGAGAGACGAACTCGGGGTCGGTCCTTTGCTGACGGGGGTGCTCATGGCTGGGGACGGCATAGGCGCGCTTATTGGTGGCATCATGATCGCCTCCATACCGAGCCTCCGTTACCACGGGCGGTTCTACATGGCCGGCTCTTTGCTGGCGATGGTTGCCTTACTCGGCTTCTCGTTCTCCCAGTCCTACATGCTATCGTTTTCTGCGCTCCTGTTTCTTGGGGTCGGTGTCGCGGGATTCTCGACCATGCAGTCGACCATCGTAATGCTGGTGACGCCGGAGCAGATGCGGGGCAGGGCCCTCGGTATCGTGACATTGGCAATCGGCGCCGGACCGATAGGAGCTCTGATCGTAGGAGGACTGTCGGCAGCCAAGGGGGCTCCGTTCGCGCTGGGGATCCTCGCCGCGGTCGGCGTCGCCTGCATTGGACTGGTCGGCCTCACGATGCCGGCCCTACGCCGGCAGATCATGCCGGACCCGGGAGCCTCCGCCGTTCAGCCTGCTGACGGCTGATCGTCTCCCAGCAGGACCGCACTCTCCTCGATGAGCATGAGGTAGGGCTCTCCCCACTGGTCCGCACTGGCGGTATCCCATTCCTCTTTCGAGGTCTCGGGCTTCAGCCGGATTCCCCAATCGCCGCCGAATACGAGATGGACGACCGCCTGGCCCGAGTCCGAAACCGGGGTGTACATGGCGGGACAAGGGGTCCCGTCGCCCTCGCTGCTCCAACCCGTGACGCTGCACACGCCGTGCGGCCTCCCGGGCTCCTCGATGATAACCCTAGATATCGGCACCGGGCGCTGATGGGCCTCGTAGACGAGCAGCGGCATGTACTCGGAGTTATCGTTCTCCTCGACCTCGAGGTAGATGGACCCGCCCTCTAGCATAGGGTTACTCGATCCTGCGGAAGCTCGGGTAGATGATCCAGAATACAACTGTGGAGACGGCCAGAAGGATGCCGCTTAGCATTAGGGCAAAGGCGGTATCAACAGCCGCCGCGATCAACGCGAAAGGGACCGCGCCGATAGGCATCAGCCCCCACGACATCATCCCTATGCTGATGACCCTGCCACGCATTTCAGGCGCGGCGTGGCTTTGCAACAAGGTCATTCTGAGTGACATGAATATGGCGCTCAGAACGCCGACGAGCATCAGAAGGGGCAGGGCTTGCGCGAAGTTAGTGGTCCGCGCGAACACGGCTAGGGATATGCCCCATCCCGCGCAAACGACGAGTAGTAGAATACCTCGCCGCTTGTACCCTGTCATCGAGGCTAACATCAGGCTACCGAATAGAGCGCCCACTCCGGTGGCCGCGTTGAGAATGCCCAGCCCTCCCGCACCCACGTCGAGAACCTCGCGCGCCCACGCGGCTAGTAGCGGCCAGTACGCCGAGCCGAATATTACGCCGATGAGCACGACCACCATCAGCCCGCGCAAAGTCTGGTCGCCGAAGGAATAGGCAAGTCCCGCCCTAATGTCACCGATTATACTTTTTCCAGAACGGGCCATTGACTTGCCGCCCGCATTCACCATCGCGACTGACACTGCCGAAATAGCGTAAATCCCGGCGATGACGAAGAAGGCGCCGTGCGTATCGACCAGCACGATGAGGAGACCCGCGAGGGCCGGGCCGGCCATACTCGTTATGTTCATGGCCGCGTTGCTCAGGGATATTGCATTCATCAACTTGTGCTCGGGTACGACCTCGGAGATCATTGCTTGACGGCTCGGCAAATTTAGAGCCATCAGCGAACCGTTAATTAGGCCGATGCCGATGAGGTGCCCCAAATGGACGACCCCGGCCAGATCGAGCCCAGCCAGGAGCAGTGTCATAACAACATTGCCAGTCTGGGAAAGGATGACCATATGCTTCCGAGGAATGCGGTCGGCAAGTGCGCCCGCGATCGGAGAGACGAATGTCATGGGTACGGCAAATGACACCATGGTCCAAGTAAGGGCGAGGGGAGAGCCATTCGTGATGTCTAACACGAGCCAGGCTCGGACCATCATCAGCATGCTCATGGACATGAAGGACGCCAAGACGCCGACCCACAACCACCTGAAGTCCCGGAACTCGAACGACTCGAACATCGGGAACCGCTGAGCCCAGCCGGCAGGCGCAACAGTATCCGCAACTATGGCGGCCGACAGGTGGCCCCCGGGGACTGATCGCTCGTCCAAAAATCCGCCCCTTACGTGGCTAAGGCCGACTCAGCCTACACCTGCGCTCGACTTAGGGTCAAGCGAATTCACGAATCTTGTTGCAGCTCCGCGGAGAACACCGACGACCCTGTGCAAACCTTGACACCCCCGAGGGCACGGATAGAATTGGCGCGGCGCCGCGCTCAGATACCGACCGCCGCCAGGGCCTGAGGGGTGATAACACTTGACGCAATCACGGGCGGATGCCCCGTCGACCAGGCTCTGGACCTCCGACTATGTCCTCGGACTCCTGACCGCTCACTTCCTGTTCGCCAGCTACACTTCGCTCTTTACGATGGTGCCGCTGTACGTCTTGGACCGGGGAGGGGCTGAATGGCAGATAGGGCTGGTCGTCGGCTCCTTTGGCATCGTGGCCCTGGTTGTCAGGCCGTTCGCCGGTAAGTGGGTCTATCTACTGGGCGCAAAGCGTGTGGCGATCGTGGGCTCGGCGATATTCGCGGTGGCGGGCGTCCTTTACATCCCCGCATTCGACGTTTGGACGATGCTCCCAGTCCGCATGTTGCAGGGAGTGGGGATGGCGATGACGCCCGTGGCTACTGTTACGATCATCGCAAATCTGGCGCCCGTCCAGAGGCGTGCGGAGGGGCTCAGCTACCACGGCAACTCCGTCGCGCTTTCGGGACTCTACTCGCCGGTGGTCGGTTTCTGGCTGATATCGAACCACAGCTTCTCGTCTGGATTCCTGTACTCCGCGATGTGCGCGAGCGTGGCGGCCGCACTCGCATTTCGGATCTCGTCGACCGGTACGAGCATTCCTGTCAGCCCGGATCCGGCGCACCGAGCTCCGCTGATCGCTCCCAGTGCCATCTTCCCGACGGCTGTCTTTGTCGGCTACACCATCACGACAGCACCGGTGGCCACGTTTCTGCCGCTCTTCGCCGAGACTCGTAACCTTGGTAACCCCGGACTCTACTTTTCTGTAAATTCGCTCACGACGATTACGGTGATGCTGATCGCAGGCAGGGCGGCAGACAGACTCGGCCGCTCCGCCCTAATAATCCCCGGCCTGCTGTCCGCCGCTGCTGGCATGTTCGTTTTGATGGGGGCCCACAACCAGGCGGTCTTCCTGAGCGCGGCGTTCCTGGTCGGCGGCGGATTCGGGATGATCCAGCCGGCCATGCAGTCATTCACAGTAGACAGGGCACCTCCCCACGAACGTAGCTCTGCGCTGGCGACACTACAGGCGGGCTGGGACATCGGCGGATCGGGCGGGGCCCTCATTCTAGGTCCGGTTGGGGGTATCCTCACTGCGGCGTCGACTTTCGGCATCGCCGGGGCGGGGACGCTGATCGGCGCGGCCGGCTTCGTGCTCGGCTCGCGACGGTCGCGCCGACGCGACAGCAAATAGATAGTTACCAAGCGCCCCGCTTTAGTAGATAATGTCTATGTAGGACTAGTGGGCGTCAGGCCTTATTCGCAACCTTCCGATGCCAGCAATTCGTGCGTTTTCTCAAGCGGAACTAGAACGAACCTGCGACGTCCTCGCCGACACAGACGATGGACTAACCGGCAGCGAGATTGGGCGTCTTCTAGCCCAACTGAGTATTGGCGACCCTACTCCCACCATTACTAAGAGGAAACGTCTATTCAACGCCCTAATTGAACGTCAGAGGCAGGACCGAGCTGGCAACATCGTATGCGCTCTTATCCAGGAGGCCATGTCGCCTGTCCGTTACACTGGTGATCCGGCACTCTTTGGCTCGCGTCGAGACGCCCTCAACGAAATACTTGCGTTCTCAGGCTACGCGCTCGGTGAGGATGGCAGACTACGAACGCGGGCCCGGCCGGCCCGAACCCTTTCGGAGGCCGAAGAGGCGGTGGGACGGCTCAGGTCAGAGTTCTCCCGTCGAGGAGTGCATCCAGATGTGCTCAAGTTCTGCCGCCCAGAGCTACTTCGAGAGAACTACTTCCACGCCGTATTTGAGGCCACAAAGAGTGTGGCGGACAAGATTCGCGAGAAGGCTGGGGTAGATGGCGACGGCCAAAGACTTGTTGATCGAGCCTTTGGCATCGGGCCGCGCGGCATGCCGATCTTGGTCTTCAACACCCTTCGGTCCGAGACCGAACGCAGTGAGCACACCGGATTGATGCAACTGACGAAGGGGATGTTCGGAGCTTTCCGTAACGTAACCGCTCATGCGCCCAAGGTGAAGTGGCCCATTCAAGAACGAGACGCCTTGGACTTGCTCACGATTGCGTCTTACCTCCATCGTCGCCTGGATGACTGTGTCAAGACACCGGGTCCCTGGCCCTAGTGAAAACACGACAAGAGAGCTGGAGGGCTGCCGGTGGGAGGGGGGACAAGAATGGTACCCCATACTGGCAACGTACTACACCTTTCTCAGGGCGAGACAAACAATTGGGTTTGCCTCACATGGTTGTCCGAAGAACTCGACGAAACGTCGAGACGAACCGAGGCCAACGGCTTAGATTGACGCTGCTTGGGGCCGCCTGCTAGGATTGAGGCGCAGCCAAACCTACTCCCACAGACCCATTTGACCCGCCCTTTGGCCGGTGTACGAGCTGGTGGCAATGTACGATTTCGACGAGCTGGAGCGGCGAGTCCACGCCTGCACAGCCTGCACCCTCTCGGAGACGCGTACGAACGCGGTGCCGGGCGAGGGGTCCCGAACGGCCGACCTTATGCTCATCGGAGAAGGGCCCGGCTTCTATGAAGACCGCGACGGGAGGCCGTTCGTCGGTCCCGCGGGCAAGTTCCTGGAGGAGTTGTTGGCCTCAATTAGCCTTACTCGGGAGGATGTTTACATCACCAACATGGTCAAGTGCCGTCCGCCCAATAACCGCGACCCATTGCCAAGTGAGATCGAGGCCTGTCGCCCCTTCCTCGACCGGCAACTGGAGATCATCGAGCCGAAGGTGCTAGTGACGCTGGGTCGCCATTCTTTCGCCAAGTTTTTCCCCGGCGAGACGATAAGCCGGGCTCGCGGCAAGGAAAGACCCTGGAATAACATCATGCTCTACCCGGTCTACCATCCGGCCGCCGCGCTCCACAACCCGAAGCTCAGGTCAACAATAGAGGACGACTTCAGCCGACTGCCCTCCCTGGTTGAAAGTGCCACGGCCCGACAAGCGGGTCCGGTGGAAGTGCCCGACGAGACCAAGCAACTCAGTCTGTTCGATTAGCCTGTGCCCACTACTCCCTTGAAAATAGTACCCCTCGGCGGGCTTGGCGACATCGGCCGCAACATGATGGCCGTCGAGTACGACGGCGAGATGGTTGTGGTAGACGCGGGAGTCCTTTTCCCAGATGAAGGGATGCCTGCCGGCATCGACTTCGCCATCCCCAATTTCTCCTACCTGCGGGACAACCGTCACAAACTGATCGCCGTCGTGATCACCCACGGCCACGAAGACCACATCGGGGCCCTCCCTTACCTTCTCTCTGAGTTCGACGTCCCGGTTTACGCGTCCCGGCTGACACACGGGCTGATCACCGTCAAGCTGCGCGAGCGCGGGCTGCTCAAGGACGCCAGACTCAACGTCGTGGAGCCGCACTCGCCGTTCAACATCGGTGGTTTCCGCTGTGAGTTCTTCCGCGTCTGCCACTCGATTCCCGACGCCATGGGCATAGCGCTGGGCACGCCTCTGGGGCACGTGGTGCACACGGGCGACTTCAAGATAGACCACACTCCAGCAGACGGAAAGTCCACAGACTTTTCCGTCCTTTCGAGGTTGGCCTCTGAAGGGGTCTTGCTTCTGATGTCCGATTCGACCTATGCGGAAGTCGAAGGCTACACGGAGTCGGAACAGGTCGTCGGAGAGGCATTAGAGCGGGCCATAGGCCAGGCCTCCGGTCGCGTGATGGTGGCCACGTTCGCATCCCTCATCTCGCGCGTCCAGCAGGTCACTACTGCGGCAATCGCGCATGGGCGGAAGGTCGCCGTGGTCGGGCGCAGCATGATGAACAACGTAAACATGGCCAAGAGCATGGGGTATCTGGACATCCCTGAGGGGACTCTTGTCTCGCTGAGCGAGGCGCGCAAGCTTCCGCTCGAAGAGACTGTGATAATCGCCACCGGCAGTCAGGGCGAGCCCACATCCGCGTTGGTCCGCATCGCCAACGGAGAGCACCCCGACATAGAGATCGTTCCCGGAGACACCGTCATCATCTCGGCTTCGCCCATTCCCGGAAACGAGACCCTCGTCTCCAACACCATCAACAACTTGTTCCGGCAGGGCGCTTCGGTACTCTACAGTAGAGTCGCGATGGTGCACGTTCACGGCCACGCCAGCCGGGAGGAGCTAAAGATGATGCTTAGCCTGGCGAAGCCCAAATTCTTCGTTCCCGTTCATGGTGAATACCGCCATCTATTCACGCACGCGGCGCTGGCCCAGTCGATGGGGGTTCCTCCGGAAAACACGTTCGTCCTGGAGGATGGAGACGTATTGGAGCTGGACGGCGAGTCGGGCAAGGTGGTGGACAAGATCAATGCGGGCCACGTCTTCGTGGATGGCCGTCGGATGTGGGAAGGCGCAAGCCGTATCCACGACGAGCGGCGGCGTCTTGCCCGAGACGGCATCGTCACGGCCATCGTAACCCTGAGCGAGAGGGACAACTCGCTACTCAAGCCGCCCGGCCTGTACTCCTCTGGCTTCCTCGGACTGGAAGAATCACAAGACTTGTTCGAAAAGACGTCCAAAGTGGTCGCCGGAAGCCTAGAACAGGATGGGGCTCGAGCCCTAGGTTTGGACCAGGTCAAGGCCAGAGTAACGGGGACCGTCTCCGACTTCCTTTTCAAGGAAACCCGTCGTCGCCCAACGGTCATCACGGTCGTAGAGCGGATCTAGAGACCGGCAAGGGCGCGAACGCGCTCGGCTGACATTGAGTCTTTTGGTCTCACGACCCGTTGGGTGAGGACGATGCCAGTACCCCACATGCCGGCCTTGGTGCGCTGCGAAACCATTTCAGCTCCGGCCTATTTTCGTTTTCCGAGGTTTTCAACATGCTAGAATCGGTCTATAGCTCTGTATTATCCGGCGGTGTGCCGGTATGAGCGTGAGCAGCATGAGTAGCCCGTTCGGCATTCGTTCCCGTGTAGCGTCGTCACTCTACCTCAAGCTGGCCGGCGTCGCCGTGGTGGCCGTGGCAGCGGTCGCTGTCGCTTACACGGTCGTGGAACCAGTCAGGGACTTCTTCACCTCTGTAAGGGACGAAATACTCACCGCCGTCGGCCTAGGAACGGTCCCCATCGGAATATGGCTTGCGGTATTCATTGGAGTCCTCTGGGTGCGCCGATCCTGGTTCAGGTTCGCGAACCTGTGGCTCGGCTCAATCGCACTCTTGGCCCTCGTCATAGGATTCCTGGGGTTCTTTGAGCCGGACAGTGGGGTCCTCGGTGGGTTTACGCCCGAAGGTGACGTCGCCCTCGGCGGCCAAGTAGGGTCTGCCATCATCGGGAGTGCTTCCATCACAGGTGCCTTGAGGTTGATTGGCATCATGGTCCTGGGGGCAGCGGTCGTCTCGCCACCGCTGGCCAAAGACGCGGCCGTTGGCATGGCCAAGGGGTCCATGTTCGCCTACTTCGTTTCGATATTCGCCGTGCGATGGGCGGTCAGTCACGTCCCCAGGAAGCGGCCTCAAAGGCCGGGGCGTGAGAAGCCGTCAGCCGGAGACGACGTCGTCGACCAGTTCATACCGCCTCGAAGGGCACCAACATACTCGATCGACCGCTCTCAGTCAGTTCCCGATTCCGTAGTGTCTTTGGGTCCGGCGGCCGTTTCTGAAGCCCCTGTGTCCTCCGACCCTTTTGCTGAAGGCGACGAGACCGTCGAACTGCAGTACGAAATACCAGAAGCCGAGGTCGTTTCCGTTTTTGACCGGTCGGCGGAGGTCGAATCTGAGGCAGAAACGGAGGCGCCAGGCAAGTTCAACCGGTTCTGGGGCGCGCGTACCGCTGTTGTTCCGTCGGCACCTGAGCCGGAGCCCATCCTGGTGGCGGACGCCGAATTGGAGCAGGCACCTGCCGAGGTGCCTGACGTCCACAAGTGGGCAAGTCCACCGATGAGCCTGCTCGAAACCACGCCTGAAAGCGGGATCTCAAAACAGGAGATGCAGCACACTGCCGACACTATCGTCCGAACGTTGAGTGAGTACGGCGTCGAGGTCGAGATCGGAGACGTCAGGCCGGGCCCGACGGTCACGATGTACGGCCTAACGCCGGGGTGGGTCCGACGCACCAAGCAAGTGAAGAAGCTGGACGAGCACGGCAAGCCAGTTCTCGATGAGGCGGGGCGGCAAGTCGTCAATCAGGAGGAGACCAGGACTCGAGTGAGGGTCGACAGCATCCTGTCGCGTGAGAAAGACCTTGCGCTGGCGTTGAAGACTCAGAGCATCCGAATCGAAACGCCGGCGATGGGCACGTCACAGGTGGGCATCGAGGTCCCCAATCCGAATCCGAGCCTTGTCAGTGAGCGCTCGGTCATGGAGAGTGAGGACTTCAAGAATCTGCGTTCCAAGGCGGCCCTGCCGGTGGCACTCGGCAAGGGCAGTGGCGGAGAAACGGTGGTCATCGACCTGGCGAAGATGCCGCACCTTCTGATCGCCGGAGCGACCGGCAGCGGCAAGAGCGTGTGCATCAACGCCATCATCTCGTGCCTCCTGATGGAGAAGAGCCCGGCGGAAATGCGGCTGCTGCTCATCGACCCCAAACGGGTCGAGCTTACGCCGTTCAACGGCATCCCTCACCTGCTCGCGCCGGTCGTTGTGGAGACCGACCAGGTTGTGGGACTGCTGAAGGGCCTGATACAGGAGATGATGGACCGCTACCGACAGTTCGAGAGTGTCGGCGCCAGGAACATCGAGCTCTACAACAAGAAGATGCCGGAGCAAATGCCTTACTTGGTAGTGGCGGTCGACGAGCTCGCGGACCTGATGATGACCGCTGCCTTCGACGTCGAGCAGTCACTCTGCAGGCTGGCGCAACTCGGACGGGCCACCGGCATTCATCTGATAGTCGCAACCCAGAGGCCATCTGTGGACGTGGTAACGGGTCTCATCAAAGCAAACTTCCCCAGTCGGATCGCTTTCGGAGTCTCATCGCAGGTCGATTCGCGAACCATCCTCGACTCCGCGGGGGCCGATAAGCTCCTGGGTCGCGGGGACATGCTCTACCTCCCAATCGACGCCTCGACCCCAAAGCGCATACAGAACGTGTTCATATCGGACCGAGAGATCTCCAACCTCGTCTCGTTCTGGCAAGCGACTCCGCGTGGCCCGCGTATGCCGATGCACCTGCGGGTCGTCAAAGAACGGCCTCAAGGCGACGATTCCACAGACGAGGGACCTAGCGACCAGGTGGACGAACTGCTGGACAAGGCGATCGAGTTGGGAAGAAGCTACAGCAAGTTATCAACGTCGCTTCTCCAACGGCGGATGCGCATCGGATATCCGCGCGCGGCCAGGCTGATGGACCAGCTCGAGGAGCGCGGTGTAATCGGGCCCAGCGACGGCTCCAAGTCGCGCGATGTTATAATCAATCAGTCGCCAACGGACGTTTCGACGCAGTGAATACCCCGAAAGATGGCAATAGGTGGTCAGAAGTCTTGTCGACAGGCTGAGTTCTGTAACCAGACGGGGCCGCAACTCTGATGCGGAGTCCCCGCCTCGCGAGACTTGCTTCGTTTGCGACTCCCGGCTGGTTGACTCTGAACTCTACGCTCGGTATCGCATCTGTCACGTCTGCCGATTCCATTACAGCATGACCGCCACGGAGCGTATCGAGTCTCTGGCCGACCCGGGCACTTTCCACGAGATCAACCGGTCGATCACATCGCTTGATCCACTCTCCTTCTCGTCGCGGGTTCCCTACAAACAGCGCATCTTCCGCGACCAGCGCCGGACAGGCCTGACCGAGGCGATCGTCACGGGCACTTGCACGATTGGTGGCAGCCCCGCAATGCTGATCGTACTCGACTTCGGCTTCATGGGCGGCACCATGGGCTGCGTCGTGGGCGAGAAGGTCGCACTCGCGCTGGAGCAGTCGGTCAAGCGACGGATTCCAGCCATCGCCATAGTCACCAGTGGAGGCGCCAGAATACAGGAGGGGGCCCTCTCGCTGATGCAGATGGCCAAGACCGCAATAGCGGCCAACCTGATCAACGAGAAAGGGCTACCCTACATCTCGGTCCTCGCCAACCCGGCCACAGGCCAGGCCTACGCCAGCTTCGCCAATCTGGCCGATGTCATCCTCGGCGAGCCAGCAGCTATCGTGGGATTCGCCCCGATGAGCACAATCAAAGAGGGCAGTGACCAGCCCATTCCCTCCGGCTCCCACACCGCCGAGTCACACGTCGAGCACGGCATGATCGACGCGGTTGTCCAGAGGACCGAGCTGAAGGACCTTTTGGCGGCGCTGCTCGATCTTCTCGGGCCGCAGTACCGCCTCACACCCAGACAGAAGACGCGTAACAAGACGGTCGAGGCTCAGGAGACTCCGGCATGGAGCTCGGTCCAGCTAGCCAGACACGAGGGGAGACCTTCGGCCGTCGACTACATCGGACGAATATTCACGAGCTTTGTCGAGATGCACGGGGACCGTGCCCACGGGGACGATGCGTCGATGGTCTGCGGATTCGGCCACCTAGGGGGACAGACCGTGACCGTCCTGGGCCACGATAGGCGACGCGCGGCCCAAGGACAAGCCGGCTACGACGGTAGGACATCTCCTGAGGGTTTCCGAAAGGCGCAGAGGGCGGTCCGACTGGCGTCCAAGTTCGACCTCCCGTTGCTCAGCCTCATAGACACCCCGGGCCCGGACCCAAGTCTGTCCGCCGAGGAGCGCGGACTGGGCAACACCATCGCCACCACCATGGCCGAGATAGCCAGGGTCCGTGTGCCCTCCATAGCTGTCGTGATCGGCGAGGGAGGTAGTGCCGCCGCGCTGGCCTTGGGCGTCGCGGACCGGGTGCTGATGATGGAGAACGCGATCTACTCCGCCATATCGCCGGAAGAGGCTGCTGAGCTGATCTACCAGGATGAGGCCAGGGCGGACGAGGCAGCCGAGTCGCTGAGGCTAACGGCGCAGGACTGCCTGGAGCTCGGCATCGCCGACCGGATCGTGCCCGAGCCGCCGGGAGGGGCCCACGCGAACCCGGAGGACGCTGCTCGCCAACTGCGACGTATCCTGCTTCAGGAGCTCGCCGAGCTACAAGGGAAGTCCCAGGGGCGCAGGCTCAGGGAGAGGTACAAGAAGTTCCGCAAGATGGGCGAGTACAGCTCACACTTCCGGGCAGCCATCACCCGGGAGGTCAATGCGCTCCAGGGCTTCGTGGCCACGGGAGTGAAGCGCATCGCGTCGCCGCGCGGACCCGCCCGGACGGCGGAGCTGCCCGAGGAGTTTTTCGAGGATGCGTCCGCCGTTCCCAAGAACGGGGGCAATTCCGGGTCCTGAGACTCTTTGCGAGGACCCGTGACCTACGTCTTTGGCCCACCCAATGACCTTGCACGGCCCAACCCCGACACCTAGAATACGCGCCACACGCCTTCGATCAGCAACAAGGAGTCACCGATGGCCAACATCTTCCAAGATCTCGGGGTAAGGCCCGTGCTCAACGCCCACGGGAACAGGACCGCCCTCGGTGGGAACACGCCATCGCCTGCCGTCCGAGCGCTCATGGATGAGATGGAAGATTACTACGTCGATATGGGAGACCTGGTCGACAGGGTCGGAGAGCGAGTCGCCGAGATGCTCGGCGTAGAAGCAGCCCTGGTGACTAGCGGATGCGCGGCCGCCCTGGCCGTCGGCGCCGCTGCGTGCATGACAGGCGACGACCCAGACAAGATGGAGCAGATTCCCGACACGACGGGCATGCCAAACGAGTTCATCATCCAGAGGCAGCTCAGGGTAAGGTACGACCGGGCCATGACCATCCCCGGCGGCAAGCTCGTCGTCATCGGGGACGAGGACAAAACGACGCCGGAGCAGCTTGAGGAGGCCATCGGTCCGAACACCGCCGGCATCCACTATCTGGCCCCAGGCGACCGGCAACCGGGCGCTCTGCCCATCGAAGAAGTCATTCGCATAGGCCACTCCCACGATATCCCCATCATCGTGGACGCCGCCGGGCAGGTCTACCCGATCGATAACCTGAGCAGGTACGCCAAGATGGGGGCGGACTTAGTCGCCTACGGCGCCAAGTATTTTGGCTCGGTCAACTCCAGCGGCCTGCTGACCGGCCGGAAGG
>JAQBTI010000022.1 GCA_027624995.1 Chloroflexota bacterium | reverse complement strand
GTTGCCATTCAGTCCCTCCTCCTAGTTTATTGTTTGTTTGTCGGTTAGCAGTCTCGCCTTGAGACTGCTAAAGGAACGATAGCTTACTTTACTGATATAGTCAAGTGGGCGCTGGTCGTCTTCTCTTGTGACAGCTTTATTAACTCTTTGGAGTCAAGTCCATTGGGAGGCCTCCCAATGGACTTTGCTTTGGTGTCCAGGCATCGGCTGAAAAAATTGGATATCTTGCAGAGAAACCTAGCAACGGAAGCCTCTGTCTTTGGAGTGGGTACTGGGGGCCCTGAATCGCACGGATGTTGGTCTGGACGAAGTTGGAAGCCGAAGCGGCCTCGGCGAATTCATCTTGAACCACCTCCAAGAGCCTCGGAACTAGCTGGACTCACCTGCCCAGGAAAAGGTGCTTTTGAGGCATCGGGCGCAGCTATAGGTATCCGCTTTAGCTACTACTGTGGGCTGAAGTGCAGAGGGTCTCTGAGGCTTTGTAACTCCCGGTAATAGTAGAGTGGCGTAGGCCGGTTTTTCTTGAATCTCAACTCTTTCAGGAACTCGATCTCCTCCTCGGTAGCGTCGCCGCTGAGGCTGACATCATGAAGGAATTCTTTGAGCCCAGGCTCTTCCCTGAAATGCTGTTCGGGTTCCGTTTCAACAAACTCCAAACGCCTAACGTGCTCTGACGCGATTCTGTGGTTCAAGACAATTTCCATACCAAACGTCTCGAGGTCGATGTCCCACGATTCAATCAGCGGCTCCAAGAAGGAGACGCAGTTTTCAGTCGACACGTGGAAGACATCCGTATCGAGGAACTCCAGGACATTGACGCGGATCTCTTCATAGCTTTGACCGCTGAGTCGCGCCACCTCCGAGAGCCAGTCTTCACTTCCCAATTCTTTCCTGGCAACTCCTTTTACCACGTCCAGCAGCTTCTGTGTTACGAGGCGTTCGAGTTCGCCAAAGGGCTCCTTCTCAATAGTCGCCCGTATCTGCCTCTCTTTGCCCAAGGCACATTTGCGGAGAATCAACGCTCGGACATCCTCGAACAAGGGTGAAGGCGGATCCCCCAACTTCGATTTCAATTCTTCAATGAGTTGGAGGTCGGCCAGCCTGGAAAGCTCACCGCTGGGCAGTCTCAGGAACGCCTCCATTTTTTCATATATGTCTGTTCGGTTGGACGCGGGAGGTGTCTTTTTCCCCGTCAGCAACTGTGAAACGTAGGACTCCGTAACCTGGGCGGCGGTTGCCAGGTTTCTCTGTTCAAGCCCCAATTCCTTGAGCCGATGCTTGAGTACCAAAGCGACATCCATCGGGTTCCTTCCTGTGATTGACCCTGACCCTACGTGTCTAAGAAATAGAGTCGCCGCGCCGTCGTAGCAAAGACGGACATCCTCATCGAGATTGGACGTCCGACCCCAATGCCCTGGCTCACCTAGATACGGGACTCCCTGGCTCACCATCTGCTCTTTGGGTTGGGACCGTCAGCACATCTAAGAGGTCTGAGACGCGGATGTACTGCTTGGTATGATGGCGAAGCGGAAGCGCATGGTCCAAGGTATAGATGTTCCTTCTTCCGCTCTTGCGGCGCTCAAGGTATCCGGCCGCCTTGAGGTCGGGGGTCATCTTGCTGGTGGTCCGTTCGGTAACCCCAACGTGACGGGCGATTTCCCTAGTAGTGTGACTGGGGTTGTGAAACATATAGCCTAACACCAGCCCGTGGTTGCTGATGAAGGTCCACCTCGGACTTTCGATATTCACTTGGCCTCCTCGACGAACCGATGGGCCTCAAACTCAGGAAGTGTTTGCTGGTCTCTCATTGACATCTCGCCGGGTCAGTCTTGAATGCCCTAGCCGACGAGTTCACGCAGTCTCCCGGCCCGGTCGGGGTGTCGAAGCTTTCTCAGCGCCGCCGCTTCTATCTGCCGAATGCGCTCCCGGGTGACCCCGAAGACACTGCCCACCTCTTGGAGGGTTCGGCTTCGACCGTCGGTCAAGCCGAACCGCAACTGTATTATCCGGGCTTCACGCTCACCGAGGCCACTAACCAAATTGAGAAGTTGCTCTTTACGTAGCTGGGATTCGGCGGCCTCCTCAGTGGGTGGCGTCGTCCTGTCCTCGATGAAGTCTGCGAGGTAGCTAGCTCCGTCGTCGCCAATCGGGGTCTCCAGAGAGACGGGCGTCAGGCACATCTTGAGAATCTCACTCACTTTATCGGCTGAGATTCCCATCCTAGCGGCAATTTCTTCATTAGTGGGCTCCCGCCCATACTCCTGCACAAGCTTTCCGCTTTCCGCTCGCAGCTTGTTGACTGTTTCAACCATGTGTACGGGAATCCTGATCGTACGGCCGTGGTCGGCGACTGCTCTGGCGACTCCTTGGCGAATCCACCACGTCGCGTAGGTGCTGAACTTGAAGCCTCGACGATAGTCGAACTTTTCAACAGCCCTGATAAGGCCCAGGTTCCCTTCCTGAATCAGGTCGAGCAATGGCAACCCTCGGCCGAAGTACTTTCTGGCAATACTTACGACCAAGCGCAAGTTCGCCACGACCATATGCTCCTGGGCCCGATCTCCAGCCTCATCGGCGCGCCTCAGACGCATATGAAAGGCCGGTTCGACCGAACTCAAAGTCTCGACGAACTCGGGGTCCTCCATCTTGGCCCTCAATTCGCAGAGGGTCGATTTAGCATCGAGGACGTCAAGCATGTTCTCCGGCAACAGGCTGCTTACCAGAGACAGTGCTCGGATATTTGCTCTTACGTCTCCGGGTTCCTGGTTCAGGACGTCGGCGACGAACTTCACCATCTCGTCAACGAAGTCTCCGTCCAAGGCCTCTCTCAGCCTTGGATCGAACATCACCTCTACAAGGGTCCGGTCGCCCACCATCCCCAGATATCTGCCAAGGGCATCGATCAGCGGCACCGCCTCGCAAGTCGTCTTCAAGAATTGAGCGACACTCGTCTTAGCGTTAGTCTCGTGACCGTCAACGGCGGTCAAGTCGCTCTCCATCGCCTGGAGACCGGTGCGGACTTCTACGCTACGGGCAAGCGCCCGCTCCTCAGCCCTTGAGAGTAGTTTGACCGTAATCATGTCCTGAAAGTAGGCTGTGAGAGAGTCCTGATCAGGAAGGGGTCCGGTACCGCTCAAGAAAGGCGCTGGTCGCAAAGAATGACCATACCTTCCCCTCTAGTATTCTCCGTGCGCTTAGGGACATGTCCGGTGAAGAGCAGGCCCTTGTTCAGGCCCATCAAGCTGTCGTAGTTGCAGGCCGCAAGTTCTAGACCTGACAGAGCGGCTGGGTCAAAGATGCACACTCGGTTGACTCGCCCAGCGGCAAACCTGCCACGCTTGGCAACATAACGCATTGTTTCGGCAGCCGCGGATTCAACGTCGAACATAGTGAACAACGCCCGGTGCAGCTCTCCTGAGAGCTCGCGAGCCCCTTTTTTTGAATGGCCAGAGTTTCATTCGTTTCTCCTTGATCGCTTCGCTCTTAAGAGGCGAGGGGAGACGCCTCGCTCGCCTCCAATCGTCACACTAGCCCAATATCGTCGCGACTCTTCCGCCCCGTCAGCTGTAGCAATCGCGACACTAAATCCGAGCCTTCGCCTCGATGCTGGAATGGCACTGTGGTGCCTTCGCCGCATTTGGCGCAGACCACCGCCGGCATTTCGCGAGGGCCTCGATTCATCACTGCGGCCCACTGCTCCAAGATGAGGCGCTTACGTTTCAACTACAGAACTACCCAGGAAAAGGGGTTGGGAAAGGTAAATCTCTTCGGACCCTGAGGTGCATCGAGGGTCTCGCAAACGTAGGGCTCGGTAATTTGAGCGGCTGCTGCTAGGTTTTCTCTGTTCAAACTCCGACTCCTTCCGCCGATGCCTGAGCACCAGATCCACATGAATACCAACTGCACTTTACTCTTGATAGTTAAGCACGTATCGATAATACCACACATGGTGTTACTATATTAGTAAAGTGCGGTGAGGGGCCCTAGGAGACCAGAGGCTGGTCTTCTCCGAGATTACCTGCGAGGATGAGGTTCCGACGTCTGGAACCAGGAACAGCTCAGCAAATGGCCGCGTTCTAATATGGAAGGGGAAATCCGGTGTGGCTCCGTGCTGGTTGTGAGATTGCCTTCGACGTAACCATTCCTACGCCTTTGATCCTGATGCTCCGCCCTCGAACCGGAGAACATCAGAGGGTGGCGCACGAAACCCGCACGCTGAGGCCAACCGTACCGATCATAGAGTATACGGACAGTTACGGTAATCTGTGCGAGCGATTGATCACACCACCGGGTGAGTTCTTAATCCGCAGATCTGCCGACGTCCAAACCTCGGACGGTATTGAGGTGTCGCCTGGCGCGCCTTTTGATGAGGTGCAGAACCTGCCGCACGCAGTTCTAACCTATCTTCATCCGAGCCGGTATTGCGAGTCAGACAGGTTTATTGACCTCGGCAGGGAACTCGTAGATGGCGTCGAGCCGGGCTACAACCAGGTGGCTAGAATCGAAGAGTGGGTTCGCACCTCCGTCCACTACAATCCTGATTCCAGCCATTTTCAGTTGTCGGCGGTCGAGGTCAACCAACAGCGCGAGGGCGTATGCCGCGAACTGGCTCATCTGGGCATCGCCTTAACCCGTGCACTCTGTATCCCGGCGCGTATAGCTGTCGGCTATCTGCACAGACTTGAGCCCATGGATTTTCATGCTTGGTTCGAGGCGTATGTGGGTGGCCGTTGGTACACCTTCGATCCAACACAGGCCGTTCCACGTGGAGGGCGAGTCACCATCGCATACGGGCGCGATGCGGCGGATGTCGCGATATTCAACCAGTTTGGCCCACCGCTATATCCAAGAGCTATGGATGTGCGAGTCGAAATGCTGGACGGTCCCCCGAGTAGCCGTTAGTAAGGGCGCGCATGCCGTGCCCTCCACCGTAACCAGCATAACGCCCGCTAGGCGATGATCAAGGGGATGCGCATTTCGGAGGGGCTGAGGCCTGAGTGGTGGCCAATGGGAATCGGCCTATTGGGGTCACGGCTTGGCCAAGCGTAGAGGAGAACATCCGCCCCAGCCGATATGGCCGCGAAGGTACCCAGCCGACTTCGCGTAGCCTCAGACAGGGGACCGGGGCCGAAAAACTCCAGGGCCTCGGAGTCGTCGACCGAAATGACGAAGAACCGGTCGCCGAAACGGTCCCGGAAGAGTGTCTCAAACTCCCGTTCCTCGCCTTCGGGGACGTCGAAATAGGCCGCTCTGTTGTCTCCCGACGGCTCATGCTTGAGACACTTGACTAGCGGGTCCGACGCTTCGAGCCTGTGGATCTGGCCCGGGGCCGCGTCCAGACCGCCGTGGTCCGCAGTCAACACAATGCGGGCGTGTCCCGACAATGTTTCCGCCAATCCTTGCAGACACCGGTCCAGGGCGACAGCCGTGGTCAACGTGCGTGGGTCAGAGTAGCCAAACTCATGGCCCGCCACATCCACGTCCGGAACGTACAGGTAAGTGTACGTTGGTTGCGACGCCACCCGAATCCTCTCGGCAATGGTGTCCAGTGCCTGGAGCAAAACCCCATAGCCGGCTCGCGCCGATCCGCCGCTGATGTACTTGGAGAAGGTGCTGTTCGCCAGCGGTTGTGGAACGAGGGAGAGGCTGTCCCGGGCGAGGTGGGCTGCCAGCGAAGGAACTGGGAAGGCCTGTTCTACTTTGAGTCCCAGGTCGGTCAAAGGGACATTGTCGACCGATCTGACGAACGGGATGATGGTCGTCACCGCGTCCACCTCGGGTACATACGTATGCCAGCCCAGCGCGGCGTGCCTGTTCGGCCACTGACCCGTCGCCAGCGAGGTGAAGGCTGACGCGGTGGTGGACGGGAAGACCGTGTGCAGGGTCGTGGCCACGTGCTGACGCATAAACGCGTCACTGCCCAGAGCCTCGACCAGCCCCATTGCAAGGCCGTCGGCGACGACGAAAACGAGGTGATCTGCCGGCCCTATGAGCTGTGCAATAACATCGGCGCCGGGCGTCAGGCTGATCGAGTCGATTCCGGCTAAGGACGCCATCGCATTTGCTAAGTCAACAATGTTGAGGTCGTCCACGGATGGGCGGATCAGTCTGCCGGCTTCGAACTCGGCGATCAGCCGCTCGGCGTCGGTCACCCTCGTCCTGCCCGCTCCCGAATCCTGGGCAACACGAACTGCCGGATTGCCACGGCCAGTCCATCTTCGTCCACTATCGGCGCGAGGTAGTCCGCCACGGCCCTCACCTCCTGCGGCGAGTCCCCCATGGCGATGGCGAGGCCGCACTCGCGCAGCATCGAGATGTCGTTGTAGCTGTCGCCAATCGCCACCATCCTCTCAGTCTCCGTTCCGAGCATCTCGGCCACTCGTCGGAGCGCCGTGCCCTTGTCTATCCCCACGCCGGTGAAGTCGACCGCCCACAGCCCGTTGTAGGGCAGCGACGCCTTGACCACATGGAGATCGGGGGCACTCTCGAACTCCGCGGCAACCCGGTCCGCGCCAGCTTCGTCCAGGTCCAGGGCTGAAACGCGTGCCAGATCCCAACTCGGAATCTCGCCGATAGCCGTGGCCGTACCCCCCGCGTGAGTGGCAATAAACGATATCTCGAGCCGCTCCAATCGTCTGACGATCTCCTCTGCAGGCCGGGCCGGCATCGGAAAGCTGTGCAGCGTCCGGCCGCTGATGGGGTCCAGGATCACCGCGCCGTTATCGGACACCTGCGGGGCCTCCAGTCCGAACTGGGCCGCAAAGCGGAGCACGTCCGAAGGCTCGCGCCCCGAGGCTATGCATACGGGGACGATCAAGGCAAGCTCCGCGACGGCCTCAGCCACCACCGGCGAGACCTCCTCGTCTCTACCGATGAGCGTACCGTCCAGGTCGATTACCACTGCCGCATATGTCGAGTGTGTCACTTCGGGCGAGTGTATCGACGCCGCCATGGCCGGTCAAGGCGGCGCTGGGAAGACGTATTGCGGGACAGCAGCCCGTGGCGTAAAATTCGCGAATCGATTCGACCGGCCGCATCGCAGTCCCTGTGGAGGAACACATGACAGACTACGTAGCCTACTTCAACGGTGAATGGGTGCCCAACAGCGAGGTGAAGATCGACTCCAACGACCGGGGCTTCTTGGTCGGTGACACGGTGTTCGACGTGGAGCGCACCTTCAACGGCAAGGGCTTCCGCCTGAAGGAGCACGTCGATCGGCTGTACCGTTCGCTCAAGTACGCGCGCATTGACCCCGGCCTGTCGGCGGCGGAGATGCTGAGCATTACCGAAGAGGCGATTGCCCGCAACGAGCCCGATCGGGCCGAGGTAGGCGACTTCACGATACACCAGTTTGTGACGCGCGGCCCTCGCGTGGCGCGCGGCGAGCCGGAAATTCCTACGGTAGGCGTCCGAATCGGCGCGATCGACTTCAACCGCCACGCCCGCTCCTACGCCACAGGTGTCCACGGCGTGATCGCAAAGACACGGAGCTACTCGCCCGAGTCGCTAGACCCTAAGATCAAGCACTACAGCCGCATGAATTTCAACTTGGCCCAGATGGAGGCGACCGATGTCGACCCCGACGCTTGGCCCATCATGCTGGACCTAGGCGGCAACCTGACCGAGGGCACCGGCTATAACGTCCTGATGGTTACCAACGGGGTGATCCGCTCTCCTACGGATCGAGCTATTCTCCAAGGCGTCTCGCGCGGCATGGTGTTCGACCTCGCCCGTCAGTTGGATATCCCAGTCGTCGAGGAGGACCTCCAGCCCTACGACCTGTACACCGCCGACGAGGCCTTCTTCACGACGACCAGCCCGTGCGTCCTGCCTGTAACCAAAGCTGATAACCGCGAGATCGGCGACGGCAAGCCCGGGCCGATAACCCAGCAGTTGCTGGCAGCTTGGAGCGAGGCCGTGGGCCTAGATGTCGTGGACCAGGCCCTCAGCTTCGCGAAGAAGTAGACCTTACCTCTCCCGACAGGCGCTGGATCTCGACCTGTTAGGGGCACGGAATGCCGTGCCCCTAACTACGTCCGCCGACTTCGGCATTCCCAGGTGCTATGATGGCCGTCCGACCACGATTGGAGGGCTGTATGCAGCCTGGAGAAGTAATTGTGGTCCGTCTGAAAGACGGGCCTGCTTTAGGAAGGTACTCCGCCACACCCACCCAGGACCGACAAGGCTCCCGCGCCGAGCGTATCCGCGTCGCCATCGGTCGCAATCGAGAGGCGCAGCTCCCCGCCGACCGGCTTGTCATGTCCACGGGGCTGGTCCCGTCAAACGACCAGGAGGTGGAGCAGCTACGGCAGCAGGCAGAAGACCTCTCCACTCAGATCGATCTCAGTGAAGTCTGGGAGTTGGCGCGTGAGGATGCCGGTCCGGTCTCGATAGACGATCTGGCCGATCTCTACTGGGGCGGTTCCTCCAATCTCCCACGGAAGGTCGCCATCGTATTCCACGCCGCCCGAGAGACCCTGTACTTCGAAGAGGTCGACGGCGGCTATCAGGCCCGGACAGTGGAGTCCGTAAATGAAATCCTGGAGCGACGCCAGAGGGAGTCCAAGAACTCGGCCGACGCCGCCGCTCTGGTCGAAGACCTCTCGCATGGTCGTCTACCGGAGCTTGTCACCGGCCACCAACAGGCCTTGCTGGGACACTTGCGAGGGTTCGCGGTCCACGGCGACGACTACAATCGGGGTGCCGTGGCCACCGGCCTCCTCAAAGAGCTGGACCCCGGGTCGAGAGACCTGCAACGTCTGGGATTCGATGTCCTGGTCAAAGTCGGGGTGTTCTCGGAAGACGAGCCGCTGGAACTCGAACGGGCGGACATCCCGGTCGAGTTTCCAGAAGAGGTGGTTTCAGAAGCGAACGGCATCGATCCCGAGGCTGCCTTAGCAGAGCCTGGGCGAAGGGATCTGCAAGACGTTCCGACCATCACCATCGATGAGGAAAAGACCGCGGACAGGGACGACGCGCTGTCGATCGAGATCGAGTCGGATGGTTCGTACCGCGTCGGAATCCACATTGCCGACGCCGGGGCGCTGGTTCCGCCTAGGGGCGCCATCGACACCGAGGCCGACCGGCGCATGTCGACGATTTACCTTCCCGAGCTAAGGTTGCCTATGGTGCCGCCAGGCGTCTCGGAAGGGAAGGGGAGCCTGAGCGCCGGTCAGCCCCGAGCCGCGCTCAGCGTGATCGCCCATATCTCGGGCTCTGGCGACGTCCTGGACTGGGAGGTGCTGCCTTCAGTGATCCGGAGCCAAGCCGCGCTCTCCTACGAAAACGCTGAGGCGGCCGCGGCGGATCCGGGCCGTCCGTGGCACGAGATAGTGCTGGCGCTGAGCAAGGTAGCCGATGCGCTACGCGTGAAGCGCGATGCGGCCGGAGCCGTGACCATCGACCGGCCCGAAATGGCAATGGACCTCACTCCTGACGGCGTTGAAGTACGGATCGTAACTCGCACCGTCGCCAGAAGGATGGTGGCCGAGTTCATGATCCTCTGCAATACCTTGCTTGCGGAGTTCTGCAAGCGCGAATCGCTTCCCGCGGCGTACCGGTCCCAGCCGACGCCGGAGCTCGGTGACGATGTCCTGGGTCTGCCAGAGGGCCCGTTCTCGTGGTTCCTTACGATGCGCCGGCTCCTACCGGCCGAGCTGTCGACTTCGCCGGGGCCCCACGGGAGCCTGGGGGTCCCGGCCTACTTGCAGGCAACCGCGCCAATCCGCCGGTACCCGGACATGGTCATGCAAAGGCAGATAAGCCGCTTCCTGGCTTCGGGACGGCCATTCTACTCGGAGGAGGAGGTAGCATCCGTCGCTCAGAGGGCCGACGTACAGCTGCGTGAGATCGCCGGAATAGAGGAGGCCAGAAAAAGACACTGGTTCTTGAAGTATCTGAGGCAGGAACTGGCACGGACCACGGAGGGCCGAGATCGAGGCCTCTTCGAGGCCGTCGTCCTTGACCGGCGTCCCAGGAGGCCCGCCCTCTTGGAGCTCGCGGGCTACCCGTTCCGGATCAGGGCGGAGTTGCCGGACGCCATCGGGCCAGGCGAGTCAGTCGTCGTGAAGCTCCACGGGGTCGACCTCTGGCACAGGGTGGCCCAGTTCGTTCACGTACCCTTTGAGCCCGCGACAGAGGTTGACTCGACGTGAGCCCTGTACGACCTTCGTAGCCTTGCCACCAGTATCAGCCCCACGATGCTCGCCAGGGCCGCCAGACCCCAGACCGAGTAGCCGGGGATCGGCGTCGGACCATGTGGCGCCACGGCGACCGACGGCTGCGACGGCGGACCCGCGCCCACCGAGTTGGTCGCCACGACCGTGAAGGTGTGGTCCAGATCGTTGGCCAGGCCGGCCAAGACCGCTTCGAACGTCGAGCCGTCCACGCCTTCCGTAATTCCCGACGGATTCGCGGTCACGACGTACCCCTCAATAGCCGCTCCTCCGTCTGAAACGGGCGCAGTCCAGGTGACTCTGGCCTGCCGGTCGCCCGCAAACGCAACAACCGCAAGAGGCGGGCCGGGGCGACCCCGCGGCCTCGCGGATTCAGATGGTGCCGATGGTTCGCCGATCCCGAGCAGGTTTGCGGCCGTGACGGTAAAGGTATAGGCGGTCTCGTTGGTGAGGCCGGGCATCTTGGCGTTCAGCGTCGACCCGTCCACCACCACCGTGAGCCCGACCGGGTCGGACACCACCAAGTACTGGGTTACGGGGCTGCCACCATCTGAGAGCGGTGGGCTCCAGAATACGTCGGCCAAGCCGTCGCCGGGAACGGCGGTTACGTCGAGCGGCGGACCGGGCGGGCCCGTGGGGACGACAACTGTGGAAGGAGCCGATGGTTCCCCGGCGCCGAAGGCGTTGGCGGCCGTCACCGTAAACGTGTAGGAGGTCCCGTTGGTGAGCCCGACCACGGTGGCCTCGAAAGACGTGCCGTCCGTCACCACTCCAAGCCCTCCCGGTTCCGACTTAACCGCGAATTGCGTAATAGGACTCCCACCGTCCGCGAGGGGCGGGCTCCAGGAGACGACCGCCTCGGCGTCGCCCGGGACGGCGACGACCTCTATGGGCGGGCCCGGTGGCCCCTGAGGAGTGACCGCTGGGGATGGGGAAGACGGGTCACCCGTGCCCTTGGGGTTCGTGGCCGCAACCGTGAACGTATAGGCGATGCCGTCGGTTAGGCCCGTAACAGTCGCGACCAGCGTCTGACCGCCCACGACAGTGGTATGACCTCCCGGCGTGGACTCCACCGTGTACTGGGTGATCGGACTGCCGCCGTCTAGTGGCGCGCTCCAGGACACCGATGCCTCGCCAGTGCCCGGCACAGCTTGAACGTCGGCGGGCGCTCCGGGGGGCCCCCGCGGAGTCACCGGAGGCGATGGGATGGACGGCTCTCCCGCGCCCGCGGCGTTCGTGGCCGTGACGGTGAACGTATAGGCAGTCCCGTTGGTCAGACCCGTAACCGTCCCGAACAGTGTCGTGCCGTCGACGACGGTGGCATGGCCTCCCGGCGTGGACACGACCGTGTATTGGGTGATCGGACTGCCGCCGTCCGAGTCCGGCGGGAACCAGCTAACGGTCGCCTGGCCGTCGCCCGGTGTTGCGGTCGTTGCCAGCGGCGGGCCGGGCGGGCCGCTAGGGACCACCGGCGTCGATGTGGCCGAAGGCGGTCCGGCTCCGAAGACGTTTGAGGCCGTGACGATGAATCCGTAGGCCACACCGTTGGTTAGCCCGGCCACCGTCGCTTCCAGCGTAGAGCCGTCGACGGTCGCACCGTGGCCCGCAGGGTCCGAGTCGACCCGGTATTCGGTGATAGGACTGCCACCGTCGGAGGCCGGTGCATCCCAGGACACGAGAGCAGCCGTGTTCCCGGGGACCGCGGTCGAGCCCGTGGGCGGTCCCGGCGGCCCCTGGGGTGTGACCGCTGTCGATGGGCCAGACGGGTCTCCCGTGCCCACGGCGTTCGTAGCCGTCACGGTAAATGCGTAGGCGGTCCCGTTGGTCAGGCCGGTCACGGTCGCCTCGAGCGTCTGGCCATCCACGACGGAGGTCAGACCGTCCGGCGCTGACTCGACGGTATATCCGATGATCGGGCTACCGCCGTCCGGGGGCGCACTCCAGGACACGGATGCCTCGCCGGTGCCCGGTACTGCTTGGACATCAGCCGGTGCTCCCGGCGTCAGAAGCGGAAGCTGTGCAAGACCGAAGCCCCAATCGTTGTTGGGTACGGCGCCCGTGGGAAGGGCGTTCGCCTTCAGGAAGTCTGCCACCTGCGCCGGCGTCAACTCGGGTGAGTGCTGGAGGACTAGCGCGGCCAGCCCGGCCACGTGCGGCGATGCTTGGCTGGTGCCGAAAAAGGACCCCGAAGACGCGGAGTCCCCTCCATCAGCCCCAGTGACGTCGGGCTTGGTCCTGCCGTCGGTCGTGGGCCCTCTACTACTAAACCCCTCGATCGTGCTGGGCGTGGCCCAATTCGCAGCCCCGACAGCAATGAGGCCCGTGTTCGCGCTCTCGGCCGGATTCTCAACGCTATGGCCGGCCACGGCCACTTCAAGAGGGTTCTGGCTAAAAGAGTTCAACTGGACCCACTGAGGGACCGTGCCCGAGAAGTGCTCGATGGACAGGAAGTACGTGCCCGATGTTGGCGGGCTAAACTGGAACCACTCTCGAGGTATCTGGCCTGGTATGCCAGATTGCGGGTCAATACTGCTGGCGACTTTGGTCCCGCTACCGTTTAACAGGAACAGGTCGAGGTCCCGGGCGGCGGCGGTCCAGTCGTCCTCCCATCGCACCTGGACGGTGATGCGGGCCCCCGCGGTGAGGGACACCGCGTTGAACTCTTGGCCTGCCTCGAACTCGATCAGTCTGTCCCCGTCGCTGTCGGAGTACGCGCTGTACCAGCTAGACTGAGCGGCGTTTCCCGCCGAGTTGACCCACACCGCACCCGTTGTCGCCAAGGAGACCGTGGCCAGAGGACTATCGGCAAATGGAGACGTGCCGTCTCCCGGCCCGTCCCAGACCCAGCCCAGGGACATGTTAATGACCTGCACACCCTGACCGACCATCCAAGCGGCAACACTCTGTAAGTCGCCCTGAGAGAAGGGCGTAGCGACGTAGAGACTCACGTCGGGCGCGATGTCCACGACGGCCTCGGCGACTGCGGTCCCGTGAACCACTCCGTTCTCGCAGGCCGACAGGTTCGGTGTGAAGACGCCCACGGCCGTGTAACACCGGGCCAGCACCGGCTCGGGCAGCTCGGACCCAATCAGAGTGCTGTAGCCTTCGAACCCTACGTCGATGATCCCCACCTTAACCCCGGACCCGGTGAACCCGCGGGCCACCCAGGGCGGCGTGCCGTGGACCAGCGTCCCCTGGCTGATGACCGACGGCTGAGGAGGAACGATCGCGCTCACCCGTAGGACACCGTCTCGCTGTGAGAGATCGGCAAGCGCCGAGACCGGCACATAGGCTTCGATAAAGTCTTCACCGACGTTCGCCGCGACGATGCCGCGGTCCTCAAGGAACGCGATAGTACCGTCCACACCGCCGGACACGCGGACGGTGACGGCGACGGACTCGCCCTGCGTCAGCGGCGCGTCGGCGGCCAGCGACGACGCCGACACCGCATCCTCTTGCGCCACGAGCCGGTTGAGCAGGGAGTCCAAACGGGGAAACATCGGCTTGGCGGACAGAGGGCCGTCGGGACCCGGCCCCGGTATGGGAGGCCCGTCCGCCCCGGCGGGTTGGTAGGTCGCCAACGTCAACAGCAAAGCCGCAACTACGGCAGATACAAGAGTCCGCATCCGGTTAATCTATCAGGCGACGATCGGTTACGAAATGGCCGAATCGCTGAGCGAGTCTAAATGTCAGCCTACTGTCAGGTCGTCGTAAGCCTCCCGTTGGGTACGTACGAAGGGAATGGCTTATTGTCATGTTAAGGACTAAACAGGAGGCGCGACATGTTGTGGTTGAAAGCTTGCCCCAGATGTGAGAATGGCGACATGTACCTGGACCAGGACGAATGCAAGCACTGCATTCAGTGCGGCTACGTCGCCAGGACCACAAACCCCGCCGCGGAGATGGCGGCCCGTTGGTTCGACGTGGTCAAAGGGGGCGACGAGCCAGGGATGCTGGACTCGCTCAGGCGGCTCACTTCGCTGGCTAGCTGATCTCGCCCGCCTGACACGGTCGGGCTGTCTCCGAGCTGTCGGTGCTCGTTGGTTTCCTTGGCGTAACGGCAGGGCAGGTTAACCGGTCTCCCGCTTAAAGGACTTGTAAAGCTCCGCCACGCCAGCCTCGTTCGCGTCTCCATCGTGGGCAACGACTCGCATGGCCGCCTCAGCTTCATCACCCGGTTCACACGCTTGGCCTCGACCTGGAAGGGGTTGACCATGATGAATCCCCAGTCGCTCAAATGCCACGGAATTCTACTGGGGGTCGAGTAGGGAAACACTGCTACGCCGGCATTCTGTCCGTGGGCTGCTCTCCCCGAGCAGTCGACCCAGTCGGCGAGCTGTCCTCGTATCTCGGCAGCACCGGTTCGGCCCGCGGAATCGATAAGCGTCCCTCCATCCACGGGCCGAAGGCCATCAGCCATGCGGACCACGAAGTACCCATGTACCGTTCCCCCAACTCGGATATCCCCTTCAATGGGCCTTAGCCGGGACCTAATGTCGATGATGTTGGCAACATCGCCCGGGTAAACGTCGATGGTGCGTGTTTCCTCTGCCACGGTGAGTCCGGCGGCATTGGCCCAGTCTGAGGGACTTTGCCAATGTAAGTTCTGAACGAGACGCAGGTGGTCTTCAGCGACCTCCGTGTAATCGACCGATTTGCTGATTATTCTCCCTGGCGCACGACCTTGGTAGGTCTCATCCATATAGAAGTTGTAGTTGGCTCCTGGGGAGTCGTCAGTTGACTCCGTCGAATACATGTCCAGGCGGTCGGTCCCGATCGTGATGGACTGGTGGTGGGCG
>JAQBTI010000021.1 GCA_027624995.1 Chloroflexota bacterium | reverse complement strand
CGCGCGTCCATCAAGAACTCGTCATTGCTCACGCGCTGGACGCGCTGGACTTCGGACTCGCCAACATCGAACTCGTCCTGAATCTCGCCGACGATCTCCTCGAGAAGGTCCTCGATCGTTACGAGGCCGGACACTCCACCGTACTCATCGACGACGATAGCCATGTGAACTCGTCTAACCTTGAACTCACCCAACAGCTCTTCAAGGGTCTTGGACTCGGGGATGAACAGCGGAGGGCGGATTACACTTTCGATCGAGAGTGACGGCTCTTCTCGCTGAGGTGCCAGGAGACGCAAAAGGTCCCTGGAGTAGGCGATTCCAGCAACGTGATCCATGTTTCCTCGGTATACCGGGACACGGCTGTGTCCCCCATCCACCATAAGAGCGGCGAGCTCGTCGATCGACGTACCAATCTCAACGGACACAATGTCCACCCGCGGCACCATGATCTCACGAGCGACCGTCCTGTCCTGTCGGATGACACCTCTAATCATCCTTGCCTCTCGCTCATCGACGGGGTCTGCGACCGGCTCGTCATCGGACACGTCCTCCTTCGGGAGGGCATCGGTGGAAGTGTCGCTATGAGTGCCGCTATGCGACCCATTGCTGAACTTCACCTTTACAACGATGACCGGGTTCATTACCCACGCGAGCCATCTGACAGGCCTGGCAAATCTCAGTGCGATTCCCTCTCTTCGCGCCGGCGTAATGGTGGAGACACCGAGGTAGATCCCGCTCAGTAGGAGCAGGACGCCAAGGGGGGCAAGCGCAATAACCAGCCAGCGTGCGCCGGACTGGGAAAAAGTCAGAGCAGACGCCGTGACGACCGACGCTGACAGGGCAAGGACCTTGACCAGAGCGAGAGCCTCTGCCGGTCCCATAGGTCCCAGGTGAAGCCGCTCGAGGTCCGCCGCTCCGGACACTCCCTCGGACACAAGCCGTTGTACCTGCTCACGCCTCACGGAGCGGAAGCTCGTCTCGCCCACGGTGGCGATGGCATAAAGGACCACAGAGGCCGTAAGAGCTATCGCCGCTAATGGTCCGTTGCTATCCAATCTATGCCATCCTGCCCTGACCGAGATGGTCCCGGTACTAAGGCGTCTCGTCCCTCTTAGATGGAGCCTTCTTAGGAATCTGCCTCGCAGGAACGCCGACAACTCTAGAATTGGGCGGTACGTCGTCTCTGACGACGGCTCCGGCACCCGTGTCAGCACCCGCGCCAACGGTAACCGGGGCGATCAGCATGGTATCGCAACCGATGAAAGCGCCGTCCCCCACGGTGGTCCGATGCTTTCGGCGACCGTCATAGTTCACGGTAACGGTTCCCGCACCTATGTTAACGTTTGCACCGACGTCGGCATCGCCGATAAAGCTAAAATGTCCGCATTTGGTGCCACTTCCAAGCCGACTGTTCTTTACCTCGGCGAAATTGCCGATGTGCACGTCGCGCTCTAGGTGGCTGCCCGGCCGGAGATGGCTAAAGGGGCCGACACTGACTCCCTCCTCAAGGGTCGAGTGCTCGATCACTGAGGCTATGATCTCGCACTTATCGCCTATCTTGGAGTACGAGACGATTGAGTTCGGCCCGATTCGGCAGTCCTTGCCGATGGACGAGCCCCGGATTACATGAGTATTGGGCAGGAGAATCGTATCCTGTCCCAGTTCAACTCCGGCATCTATGTACACCGTGGCGGGGTCTTGGATGGTGACGCCCTCGAGCATCCATTTGGTCCGCAGCCTGTCGCGAAGCACAGACTCGGCCCTTGCGAGTTCCGCACGGTTGTTGACTCCAAATGCCTCGCTGTTGTCCTCGGGATTTACGGTCTCGACCGCTTCGCCTTGTTGATCGGCGAGGGCGATGAGATCCGTCAGGTAGATCTCTCCGCCCTGAGACGGCGGTAAGCTCTCTAAATTGGGCCACAACCAGTCAGACTTGAAATAGTAGGCGCCGACATTAATCTCGGTAATACCACGAGTTTCGAGGTCCGCGTCCCGCTCTTCCACAATCGCCTCAACGGAACCGTCACGAGACCTGACCACACGCCCGAGGCCGTCCGGACGGACCGACACCGCAGTCAAGATGGTAATCGCTGCGCCTGCCTCTTGGTGGACGCGTCGCATATGCAGAAGCGTTTCGGGAAGGATGAGAGGCATGTCTGCGTAGACGACGACTACGTTATCTACCCCGGCGAGGACTGACTTGGCTTCGAGAAGGGCGTGGCCCGAGCCTCGAGGCTGAGACTGTTCGGCATAGCGGACACGGTCGAGAAGAGCGTCTCGCACATCTAGGGAATCGGAAGGAACGACTACCACTGTTGGATCGAGATCGGCTGCCTTGACGGTGTCCACCACCAGCGCTACCATCTCGCGTCCGCAGACACGATGAAGCACCTTTGGGAGGCGAGACTTCATACGGGTACCCTTGCCCGCGGCCAGCACCGCGGCTCCGTATGATGGCACGAGACTAGAAGCGTGCTGCGCCCATCGGATGGATGGGCTGCAACTGGGGAGGGCGTCTATGAGAGGGTAAGCACACTTTCAAACGTATCTTACCAAAGCAGGAACGCCGGTGTCAAGCCGTTGTAGGGGTTGCGTAGCCGGCAGTGGGGAGTCTGCGTCGAATTCGGTCAATCACGTCCGATGGACACCACGCCCTGCTGGAAGTATCCTGATGCTTGAATGTCAGACCAGACACTTCCAGTCCGCGCATATTCTGGTAGGGAGGCTCAGTTGGCCAAATTCAAGGTAGTGACCCAAAAACCCGAGGGAGTAACGTTCGACCTGGCTGGAGGATCGTACGAGCTCGAGATGGAGTCTCTTGCCTCGGTCGGCGCCGAGATCGAGGAGATCGCCGCGAAGACCGAGGATGAATTCATCCAGGCGGCCAAGGACGCGGACGCGGTCATCGCCCGTGGCAGACGGATCAGCGCGAAGATCATCTCCGGCCTCGAAAAATGCAGAATAATCGCCCTCGGCAGTGTTGGGGCGGACTCGGTGGACGTCGGAGCCGCCACCGAACGAGGGATCCCCGTAACCAATGTGCCGGACACCTTCATCGAAGAGGTTGCTGATCACACCATGATGATGATCCTGGCTACGTTCAGACGGGTCACCATCATGGACAGATATGTGCGGGATGGACGGTGGTTCGAAGGTAGACCGCTCCTGGCTCGGTATCCAAGGCTCATGGGCCAGACGTTGGGGTTCATAGCGTTTGGACATGTCTCCCGAGCAACAGCCGTGCGGGCTAGGGCGTTCGGCGTACACATGATCGCGTACGACCCGTACATCGAAGAGCTGTCCATGAGCGACTACGGCGTTGAGCCCGTCGGCCTCAGTGAGCTGCTTCAGCGGTCCGACATCGTCACTATGCACGCCCCCTCAACGACCGAAGCCCATCACATGCTGAGTGAGGAACACTTCCGGCTCATGAAGCGGAGCGCACTGTTCATCAACAACGGCCGGGGGCCTACCGTTGATGAGGACGCGCTCATCAAGGCCCTCCAGGAAGAATGGATCGCCGGGGCCGGCCTCGACGTGCTTGAGACGGAGCCACCGGATCCCGAGAACCCTCTACTGCACATGGACAACGTTGTGTTAACCCCACATGTCGCATCCGCGTCCGCCAGGATGGGCCCAGAGACGCGACGTCGAGTCGGACAGGAGATAGCACTGGTCCTTTCCGGCCGCTGGCCCCGAACTTGCGTCAATCCATCAGTCCTGGAGAAGACCGACCTGCGACGCTGGCAGCCGTACTCGATGGAACGAGGGCCGGGCGTATGACGCCATTCTGGCAGGCTGCGGACTCGCCCAACGGTCTCGCCGCAGCCTTGTTTCTCAACTAGCCTGGTGCTAGAATCTTGCCTGTTACGGTGGGTCCACCGCCTTTTCCGGTTATTGCAAGTTTCGGATTGAAATCCGATTCCGTCCGCCCGAAGGTTCTCTTATCAAGGAACATTGCGTAGGTTGAGCGGCATCACGGCAGTTGAGCGGCATCACGGCATCGGAAAGTACACGTCGGACCTCATACCCAGGGCCGAGGGACCGACTGATGACATCGTCGGCATACTCAAGGACCGCGAAATAAATGTCGTCATCAATTATCTACCGGTCGGCTCGGAAGAGGCGACCAAGTGGTATGTCGAGCAGGCTCTGGCGGCGGGGTGCGGTTTCATCAATTGCGTGCCCGTCTTTATCGCCAGCGGTTCAGGGAATTACTGGCAGCGCAGGTTCAAAGAGGCTGGCGCTCCAATAATCGGCGACGACCTCAAGTCTCAAGTCGGTGCCACGATCGTGCACCGCGTGCTTACCAGGCTATTCATGGACCGCGGCGTCAAGCTGGAGCGGTCATACTAGCTCAACTTCGGAGGCAACACCGACTTCTTGAATATACTGGAACGGGAGAGACTGACCTCCAAGAAGACCTCAAAGACCAACTTGGTCAAATCTCAGCTTGACTATGAGATCGAGGCCAAGAATGTCCACATCGGTCCGAGCGACTACGTTCCGTGGCTTAGCGACCGCAAATGGTGCAACATCCGAATGGAGGGCACCAGCTTCGGAGATGTGCCGATCAACCTGGAGTTGAAACTGGAGGTCTGGGATAGCCCGAACTCCGCCGGAGTCGTCATAGACGCCATCCGTTGCCTCAAGATCGCTAAGGACCGAGACCTGAGCGGACCTATCCTGGGGCCGTCCGCATATTTCATGAAGTCTCCTCCGGTGCAGTACACCGACGACGTTGCCAGAAACATGGTCGAGGACTTTATCTCGGGGATGGATGGCGCTAGCCCTCTGGATATGCCGGGCGACAGTTCCGACTCCTAAGAGAGGCCGAGTTAATCGTCCGACTGGACCACATTGAGTACCGAGGAGAGTGAATGGACCGTCCTCTGAAGATCGGGTTAATCTCTCCTTACGACTACGCCGTACACGGCGGCGTCAACGATCACATCAATAGCCTTGCCTCGCAGTTCTCCCGCTGGGGCCACGACGTACGGGTCATTGCGCCCTGTTCTACACCGGATCCCGAAGTTGAAGGCTTCATTCCCATGGGTCGACCCGTCCCTGTGCCCAGCGGGGGGTCTATCGCGAGAATCTCGCTCTCAGTGTGGCTACGCCCGCGGATCAAGGCTCTACTCCAACGCGAGGCTTTCGATGTCATACATCTCCACGAGCCTTTTGCTGGAGCGGTCCCGGTCAACGTACTGAGCGTCGCTACCTCCGTGCCCTCGATTACGGTCGGCACCTTCCACAGCTTCCGTGGGACTCGGCTTTACCGTGTGGGCATCAGGCAGTTTGCCATGCGCTACTTCCGCAGGCTCCATGGCCGAATTGCAGTCTCAGAACCCGCCCGGAACTTCATCAGCCGCCATTTTCCGGCGGACTACGAGATCATCCCGAACGGGATCCAGGTTGACGACTTCGCTGATGCGAAGCCGTTCCCCCACCTGAACGACGGCAAGACCAACATCCTGTTTGTCGGCAGATTGGAAAAGCGGAAGGGACTCAGGTACCTGCTCGGTGCGTACAGCAAACTCAAATGGGACTGGCCCGACCTGCGCCTCCTGGTGGCCGGCCGCGGAAAGCCCGACGACGAATCGTACAGGATAATCGCAGAACGCAATCTCCAGGACGTTGTCTTCCTCGGCGACGTATCCGCTCAGAACAAAGCCCGGTACTACAAGTCTGCGGACATCTATTGTTCGCCCGCCACCGGTAGGGAGAGCTTCGGAATCGTGTTGTTGGAAGCGATGGCGGCCGGCACGGCAGTGGTCGCATCCGATATCGAGGGCTACTCATCGGTGCTGAACCATGGATCAGATGGCCTGCTGGTGCGGCCCAAAGACGAAGCCCAGCTGTCCGCAGCGCTGGACTTGCTGCTAACTCAACCGGAGTACAGAAACCGTCTTGCGGCTGCGGCTCGTAAGAAGGTCGAACGGTTCCGTTGGGAAGAGGTGGCTGGCGAGGTCATGGACCACTACGGATCGCTGTTGGAGCGTCCGGCCGCCGTTTCGCTATGAGCAAAGCGGGTCGCGTACGCGACACGCCGGCCCACAAGGCGACGGGAGCGCGAGGCCTCAGAACCGCGTCTCGAAGATTCCTCGCGGCCCACGTCGAATCTCCGGTGACGAGTCTCCTTTCTCGTCTCGGGTTTACCCCCAATCTGCTGACGCTGACGGGTCTTGCCGTAGCGGGCGCGAGCGCCTTACTTTCAGGGACAGGCCTTCTGCTGGCGAGTGGCATTGTCCTCTTGGCGTCTGGCGCGTTTGACCTTTTTGATGGGGCCGTCGCCAGAGCCACGGGTCGCGCATCTAGCTTTGGCGCGCTGCTTGACTCCGTTGTTGACCGAGTCGGGGAGATGGTGGTGCTTCTCGGCGTGCTCGTTTTCTACGTAGAGGTGGAGCCTTCGACGGCCGGTGTCGTCCTGGTCTATCTGGCCGTCTCGGGGTCGGTAATGGTTAGTTATTTGAGAGCGAGGGCCGAGTCGCTTGGCATCGAATGCGAGGACGGCGTTATGACAAGGCCGGAGCGCGTGGTGACGCTGGCCGCCGGCCTTGTGATCGCACAGTGGTGGAATCCTGCCCTGCTCATCGCGCTCACCGCGATGGCGGCTCTTACGATGCTTACGGCTGCCCAGAGATTGGTCACCGTGCGACGGGGTCTCCAGACCCCCAGGTAGATTCGCCAACCGGCTTGGGCTAGAATTGATTGGTCCCTATGGCTTTTCTGAGACAGCAAGACTAGGATTCGGTGCGTCAGAGATTTGACGTTGAGCTAATAAGAGACGTCGGTATTGCTTTATTCACGCGGCAGAGCTCAAGCGTACTCTATGTCCCCGGCCGCGAATGCCCTTCCTGCGAGTCTGCTCAGCGCCTGCTTGAGGAGACGTCCGAATTGTCGTCCAGAGTGAAGCTCGACATCGTCGACTACTACGCGGAGCAGGAACGGGCCAAATCGACCGGCGTCTCAAAGATTCCCGCGACGCTAATTGGCTCCAGTGGCAGCACGAATATTCGGATGTATGGCCTGCCGGCCGGGCGCGCGTTCGGTGTCCTCTTAGATGGAATCGTTCTCGCTTCTAGCGGACGCCGACAGCTTGGCCTCGAGACCAGAAAGAGTCTGAAACGACTGAAGGAAGATGTCCATATCCAGGTATTCGTGACCCCGAACTGCCCGCACTGCCCGTCGATTGCCCATCTGGCTCACCAAATGGGCAAGGAATCGCCTTGCGTGGTAGCGGACGTAGTAGATGTGCGGAGCTTTCCTCGAATCGGCGAACCCTATGGGGTCAAGGCCGTGCCCAAGACGGTAATTAACGATTCGGTGATGATTACCGGTGCGGTCGGAGAAGAGGCGTTGCTGAGGGGGGGTGCTCAGAGCCGTCGGAGATGGTGGCGGCGAATCTCCGGATAACGAAGATGCGCTCGGCCCGACAACACCGATGGACTAGACGGACGGTCCGGTCGATCTAGATCGACAAGGCTACTAACAGTCACTAGACGCACAATGGAACAGACGCGGGAGGACCAGGTTGAAATCTCCGTTCCGTAAACTTGTGGTCGTTATCTTGGCGGCCGCGGCGCTGGCGTCGCCCTGGGACTCGGGAAACGCGGAGGCCGCCGCAATCGAAATCGTCTCCTCCAGCGTTACCAGCGAGTTTCCCGAGGGGTTTCGAATCAAGGCCGAGGTCAAGGCAGAGAATGAAATAGAGTCTATAGCCGTCCGGCTCCGCATTGGGCAGCAGACCCGAGGTGCCTACGAGTACCTGGATTTCGAAAAAGGCACCATAGTCAACTCAGAGCTGTTTTGGAGGACCTCCACGAGTGCGCGTTACGTTCCTCCGGGGACCATCATCACCTACAACTTTGAGGTTGAGGACACGGAGGGGACTCGGGTCGACACCGAGCCCGAGCAGTTCATCTACTACGACGCGCGCTTCGATTGGGAGGAGGTATCGGGAGGGCCTGTATCCGTCGCGTACCACGGCCCCGTAATGTCCCGTGCCGAAACGGTGCTCGAGGCCATCCTGGATACTCTAGAGGTAATGGGCCCAATCCTAGGCGCGGGTACCGAAGACCCTATCCGTGTGACGATGTACAACAATGTCAAAGAGATGCTGGAAGCGCTTCCTCCCGGCAGCACAACTATCCGTCGCGAACTCATAACAGAAGGGCAGGCCTTCACGCAGGTTGGCACCCTTCTAACCCTGGGCGGTGGAAGACTGGCCAGGGGGACGGCCTCGCACGAGGTAACCCATATCCTCACGCATCGGGCAGGCGATAGTATCTTTGGAAACGTGCCTTCATGGCTAGACGAAGGCCTGGCGGAGTACGGCAACGTGGAGCCTGGATTCTCATACGACATCGCGCTGGACTTCGCCATCAATACGGACCGTCTGCTGCCCATTACGTCGATGCCCGTCCTACCGGGCGACCCTGAGGAAGTCATCATCTTTTATGGTCAGGCCAGAAGCCTGGTTCAATATATGATCTTCCGCTGGGGCCCAGAAGCAATGAGGGAGCTTCTTGCGGTCCTCAAGAGCGGCACGAACATGGACGATGCACTGACGCAGGTCTACGGAGGCGATCGCCTCGCCCTGGAAAATGACTGGCGGGCCGCCATCGGTGCGCCGGAGTACATCCCACCCGAAAGGGGCAGCGCGCGACCGACCGCCATTCCGCGCAAGGAGATTTTGCCGTTCAGCCTGACGCCCCAGCCACAAGCTGAGACGGTCGGCTCCAAGACGGAGGAGCCCGCGCCTGAAGCACGCATCGCACCGGTGGTGACAGCGCCGCCTCCCTCAGGATTCGTCCCTCAGACGTCCTCTGACCGCACCCAGGACGAAGAGGCGAAGGCAGAAGCTGCGGCGCAGGAGTTCACCCCAACCGCGGCCGTACCGGAGGAGTCATCCCCGACGAGCGATGATGGCGGCACAGACGGCGGCGGGTCGGCCTGTAGCAGGCCGTACGGCGCCCGCCCGCTGGACGCCTCCACCCTAGCTCTTGCAGTGGGGCTGGCCGGTTTGGGCTTCAGGCGCCGCCTGTTCCGTTAAAACGACCCTATCCTGCGAGGCGGCGCCACGGCGCTCAGGCGGAACGGTCTTGGGCGGGCTAAAAAAACATGCGCTCGGCAAGTTTTCTCGCTTTGACACTGCAGTGGCCGACAACTAGCATCAATTTGGGGTACCGCTCAAAAGGCGATCCGTCACACCACACTGAGAACTGAGAGAACCATGGAAGAAAACCGACGAGAGTGGATGAGAGCGATCGAGCAAACGTTCGTTGTCAGGAACCCGAAACAGAAGTTGGCAACGTTCGGCTCGACTACGATTTCGTACTATGTCGTAACCGAGCCCATCTACCAGGAGATGGCCCCCGGCGAAGAGGAGGGTGTCATTCGCACTGGGAAGGTCGTGGCAGCACGCCCGGCTGTAGTCACTCCAACTTACGCTCTGAATCTCCAGGGATTCAGCCCGGAAGCCTACGAATACCTCCGTCACCTCGCACGAGAATACGGGCCGGGGAGCCCCGGCATTCTGTATCAGTACTCGAACGAGGCCGACAAGATTGAGATCGTCAAGGGCTCGCCCAGCGAAATCGCCGAGCGCATCAGCAAAGACCTCGAGCTTCGCCAGGAGAACCTATCGGTCGTGATGGTCGGTGTCGACGAACTTTGGGACATCGCGCTCCTGAAGTTCATGTACGAATTCACTTCGTCATCCGCAAGGCAAAACGTACAGGAGCTGCAAGGACAGGGCCTGCTTGACGCGCAACCTCACTTGGGCGGAGTGCCCAGGGCGGCAGCACATCAGATCGAGCGCTTGTTCATCGAGGTTGAACAGGGAGCGAACCCGGATCTCTTGAAGCGGGAGCTAGACCGCTGGGGACTTTTCGGGTACTACGAGACCCGCTTCCTCAACCTATTCCGCAAGCATCTGTAGCCGGACCGGTCGCGCCGCTGCGCGGCTTCCATCCCCGTCCACCCGCGACTGCCCCACCCTCGCGGTCAGTTCACCGTTGCAAGTAATATGCCGCTCGTCCACGTCGCCTGTTAGGTGTGAAAATCGCAGTGTGGTCCAAGCTACTTAAGACCCTCAGGTGGTCGAGCCTCGTCGCGATGGGCCTCGTCATCATCTTCGTCGGCCGCGACTCGTACGTTCTCAACCCGGCCCAACGGGCAGCAACGCCCTACACCTATGACCTGGTGGCCTGGGAGGCTACGAACTTCCTGAGCAAGTGGGTCCATAAGTTGGGCGATGCTCTGCCCTGGAACAGGCTCTCTGACGACGATCGGCTCCGCCAGGTCGATGAGTACTTCGCGCTTGGGGATGAGGCAGCCGACGTCCAGGCTGGTCTAGCCCGCGCGGCCTCCAACGGAGAAAGGTCAGTCAGCGAAGTCGTTCGCCTCGAGAACGAACTGGATCGAATCGGGAGCCGGCGGGAAGGGCTGAGGAAAGACGTTGAAGAGACCATCGAGTCCATGATCAGCTCGGTCGTTTCCGAGGACGGCCTAGGGTCCTTTGGCGATCTTGTCTTTCCTCCGGTAGACATCAGGCTGAGCAGCCCGCCCAAGCTGCTGGTCACGTCGCCAAGGGGTCGCATCGACCGTACCCACGACGTTCTTCTGGACCCAGACATCAGCGTGCAGGAGCGCGAAGAGCTAGAAGACGAACTTCTAAATGACTCCAACCTGTCTGCTCTGGTGGTGCGAATCGGAGGCGTGGCAACGTTTCCGGCGTCGCTTCCCAACGACAGGCCGTTGCAGTCGACACTCCGGACTTCGGCGCACGAGTGGCTGCACCACTACTTCTTCTTCAAGCCGCTTGGGCAGAATATGTTCGACAACGACGAGATGCAGACCCTCAACGAGACAGCCGCCGAGATCGCGGGTCGTGAGATAGGAGACCGTGTCTTTGAAAGACTCGGTGGCGTTGTTGAGGCAGACCGGGAGGCTTCCAAGCGGGGCTCCGAAGACGAGGCAGGTTTTCAATTCGACGTCGAGATGCGTGAAACCAGGCGTCGCGTCGACGAGCTGCTTGGTGAGGGCAGGGTCGAGGACGCGGAATCGTACATGGAGGAGCGCCGGCAGCTATTCGTCCAGAACGGATTCTTCATCCGAAAGCTCAACCAGGCATATTTCGCCTTCCAGGGGACCTATGCCGAGAGCCCGACGTCGGTGAGCCCCATCGGCGATCAGCTCAACTCATTCCGAAAGCTTACGCCGGACCTGGGGACGTTCATCCGCGAAGTTTCCCGAATCGGCAGTTACGACGCATTCCTCGATAAACTGACCAGACTTGAAAGGGGTGCGGTAACCTCTCCATAGAATCCGGCCACGGCCCGATCTTGCGTCCGGCATGACGGCGGTCTTGCATGGCTGGGCTGGAGATGGTACCATCAGTCGGATCGAATATCGCTCCCCGCTGAAGGTATATGTACCGACAAGAAGACCCCGAGATCAACTTCGACCAGGTCCTCGAACGGATTAGGGACTTCTTGAAGCGTTTCGGCATGGGTGGCGGGGGCAGCCTCGCTTACATCGTCCTCGGCGTTCTCGCAGTCGCTCTCGTTATCTGGCTCGCCACGGGCATATTCACCGTCCAGCCCGGCGAGCAGGCCGCTGTCAGGTTGTTCGGCGAGTTCGACAGTCTCCAAGACGAAGGACTCCACTGGTGGTGGCCCACCCCCATCGGGGCCCGCGACATCGTTAGGACAGACGAGGTCAGGCGGCTCGAGCTTGGTGTCAGAGGCGATACCACAATCCTGACCGAATCCCTCATGATCACGGGAGACGTCGATGAGGCTGGAAACCCTGGAGAGGCCCCGAACATCGTCGACGTCCAACTCCGGGTCCAATACGACATTAAGGACATCGAGAACTTCCTCTACCGGGCCGTCGACCCTGGCGGCGTCACCATCAAAGACGCGTCCGAGACTGCGCTGCGGCAGGTGGTCGGGAGCCGCCCCATCGACGACGTGCTAACGGACAAGAAGGAAGAGGTGCAGGAGGAGACTAAACTCCTTCTCCAAGGACTGCTCGATCTCTACGAGACCGGGATACGGGTCAGAGAGGTCAAGCTGCAGAACGTCTTTGCTCCGGAGCAGGTCAAGGACGCGTTCGACGACGTGGTCCGCGCCAAGGAAGACAAGGCGCGAATTATCAACCTGGCGGACGCGTACAAAGAGGACGTGCTCCCCAGGGCACGCGGTTATGCTGCGAAACAGCTTCAGGACGCCGAGGCCTTCAGGCAGCAGCGAATCGCTCTCTCAACCGGCGAGGCCGAGAAGTTCTTGGCGATTCTGAGAGAGTTCAGGAAGGCGCCGGACGTGACCCGCCAACGGTTGTACCTGGAGGCCATGGAGCAGATCCTCCCGGGCATCCAGAAGATCATCGGCGACCCCAGCAAGGTCATCGTCACGCAGTCCAGTGCTTCCGGACAGATCTTCCCGGTCCCAGAGTAAAGCATGCATAAAGTACCTGAGCAAAACGATGGCGGCACGGCATGAGAGCCTTTGCAGCAATAATCATCCTCGCGGTCGTCGCGGCCGGAATCATCGGCCCACAGGCCCTGTTTACAGTCGACGAAACGCAGCTTGCGATGGTCACTCGATTCGGTCAAGTGCAGCGTTCCTTCAAGGCGCCGGGACTTTACGCCAAGGTCCCATTCGTCGACGCCGTCACCTACTTCGACAAGCGTCTGCTGATCTTCGACGCGATCCCGGACTCCTTTCTGACCAAGGACAAGAAACGTCTCATCGTCGATGTATATGCCCGCGGCAAGATAGTCGACCCGAAGCTGTTCCGAGAGACCTTGACGACCGAGGCACAGGCGACGTCGCGCGCCGTGGACATTATCTCCTCGGAGCTGCGTACGGAAATCGCCAGAGACAATCAGGCCGAGATAATAACCACCAAACGCGAAAACATCATGGCTCGCGTCAAGGCGAGCGTTGCCCCCAAGCTGGCGGAGTTCGGCCTGGAGATCGTGGACGTCAGAATCAAACGGGCCGATTTCCCAGTAGAGATCGCCGACAGCGTTTATGCCAGGATGCAGGCCGAGCGGAAGCGGAAGGCCGACAAAGAACGGGCCGAGGGCGCCGAGGTGGACGCGCAGGTAAGGTCGAACGTCGACCGGCAGGCAACCATCATCAGTGCCAATGCGGAGCGAGACGCCAATATCGTCCGCGGTTGCGGCGAGGCCGAGGCGACCGGTATCTTCGCTCAAAGTTTCAACCAGGACCCGGAATTCTTCTCCTTCCAGAGGTCCCTGGAGGCGAACAAGAAGATTCTTACGTCAAGAGACACGGTGCTGCTGCCCGTGGATAGACTCGGAGAAATCTTCGAGGACATACGCCAGGGAGTACTCGCGGGCTCCCAGGCCGCCGTCCCTGTAAACGGTTTCACCAGCGACGATGATCTCGGAGCAGCGTGCGCCGAGGTCGCGGCGCGGCGGTTCGTCTCGTCCGACCTCGCTACGAGGCTGCGTCTCGACATCGACACGACGAGGTTGGAGCTAGTCGGCAGCCGGAAAGTGGAGTGGCCGGACGCCAGCCTGGGATGCCCCGAAGCCGGCAAGGAGTATCGCAAGGATCCTATCCCGGGTTTTTCGGTGACCCTCCGGTATGAGGGGACAATCTACGAACTCCACACGAATCAGCACGGGTCCCTGATCTTAGCCTGCCCATCATAACCGCCCGGATTCCAGGGCAGTCCCATTCAACTATCTCCGCTCGTACCGCCCCCATCAGCCGGCCCTCGGCCACTATGTGCCCATCCATGGCCTTCAGGAGACTGCTCCTCTCAGAGCCCGCCCCGGGATCGCGGGCTCGGCGTCAAGAGCGTATATCTTGAAGTAGTAGCGGTGAGGGCCGGCACCCCTGGGAGGGCAAGGACCCCCGTACCCCAGCCGCCCGAAGTCGTTATCGCCATGGCTGGCCCCTGATTCGGTCGCCTCCGTCGCCGACAGCCCCTCGTCAAGGGCCGCCGCACCCGGGGGCAGGCCGTACATGACCCAGCGACTCCAAGTGCCGCCGGGGGCGTCCGGGTCATCGACGATGAGCGCGATACTCTTCGTCCCTTCCGGAATGCCCGCCCATTCGAGCGGTGGCGATACGTTTGCACCGTCACACGTGAACCTGATCGGAATCGAATCGCCATCCTGGAACGCTGAGCTTGTTATCTGCATGCTTTTTCCACCTCCTGCTCCAACTCGAATCCGCCGTCCTCACACGCCACTAGTGCGAAGAGGCACGCCGCGATTGCCGTGAAGAGATCTGTTCGACGGTCTACAATCTTAGTCGGCACTTCGATTCCTACCTACCTACCCGCGATGGCGCTACCTTAGACGCGGTCTCGGCGACGCGTCAAGTTGATTGCACGCCTGACCGAGGAGGCCGGAAACGGTATAATCACAAGACCGGCAGAGAGGATAATTTGGCCGACGGCCACGATCCATTTCGAACAAGTGTGCACGTATTTGACGAACACGTCGATCAAGTCGATGAGGACTGGCTTCGTCGTGTATCTCAACGGGCAATCGAGCTAGCTGCAGGGTCGGATTTCGTCGGTGGAATTGCTGGCATGGTCATCGCGAACGATGAGACAGTCAGGGATCTCAACCGCACGCATCGCGGCCTCGACGAGACCACCGACGTGCTGGCTTTCTCTAACCTCCACGAGGGGCGATACTATGGTGAGGACAGGCTGACAGAGCCTACTGGCAAGGATCAGGAATTCATAACGCCACCTCAGGACGTCAAGGAGTTCGGCGAAGTCATCGTCTCCTACCCGCAAGCCGAGAGACAGGCGCGTGAGGCGGGTCACTCGGTCGAGAAAGAACTGGCGACGCTCCTTGCCCACGGAATGTTGCACCTGCTAGGCTACGATCACGAAGACCCAGACGAAGAAGCCGAGATGGCGGCGAGGCAGGAGGCCGTGCTGGCTGAGGTTCTAGAGGTTGAGTGAGGTCCTTTACCGCAAGTGGCGGCCGAGAAGACTCGATCAGGTGGTTGGCCAGGAAACCGTCAGCCAGACGCTTCGCCAGGCAGTGCTGCTCAACA